>JAVBYL010000123.1 GCA_030824035.1 Humidesulfovibrio sp. | reverse complement strand
CTAGTCCGTCAGCATGGTGGTGCGGCCATCCTCCACGTAGAACAGCAGGGTGTAGCGCTTTTTGAGGTGGGCCAGCAGGCTGGCCACGGTGTGCTGCCCAAGGTTGGCTATGCGCACGTAAGCGTCGCGGTACCCGGCCTCGGCGATGTCGTGGGAGGTGAACACGCTGGTGAAGCGCACGCCCTCGGCGCGCAGGTCTTCCAGCAGGGCGGCCAGGGGGCCGGGCCTCTCGGCCAGGCGGAAGGCGAACTGCACGCCGCCCTGGGGCACGCCGGAGGCTGTGCAGAAAAAGCGCAGCACATCGGCCACGGTGATGATGCCAACGAGGCGTCCGGCCTCGTCCACCACGGGCAGGCCGCCGAATTTGTGGCGCTGCAGGATGTTGGCCACCAGGTCCACGGGCGTGTTGGGGGAGGCGGTGAGCGGTTCGGAGCTCATGACATCCGCCGCGCGCAGGTTGGCCAGCCCCCCGCCCTGCACGGAGTCCCCGGGCAGGTATTTGGAGGGCATGGCATCGCGGATGTCGCGGTCGGAAACGATGCCGGCCAGCGCGCCGGATTCGTCGATGACCGGGAACTGCCGGATCTTTTTGGTGCGCATGATCTCGGCGGCGTCGATGATGGTGGTCTTGAGACCGAGGGTGATGACATTCCTGGTCATCCAGTCGCGGACGAGCATCTGCGGGCCTCCTGCAAAACGAATTCACTGCTTGCCCGTATCATACGTGCGCGGCAGGAAATGTCAAAGGAATCGAGGTGGGCGCGGGCCGGTCGGCGCTTTTTGCCGCGCAGCGCCCGGGCGTGGGCGGCTCAGCCCCCGGCGTTCCGGGCGTGCTCCTGGCTGTGCCAGCGCCAGGCCGTGGCGATGATCTCGCGGATGTCCGCGTAGCGGGGCCGCCAGCCCAGCACCTCGCGGGCGCGTGTGGCATCTCCCACCAGCCGGGGGGAGTCCCCTGCGCGGCGCTGCCCCATGGTCACCGGAATCGCCCGGCCTGTGACCTCGGCGGCGGCGTTCACCACCTCCCGCACGGAGGCCCCCAGGCCGTTGCCCAGGTTGAAGGCCCCGCAGCCTCCGCCGCGGCGCAGGTGGTCCAGGGCCAGGATGTGCGCCTGGGCCAGGTCGCACACGTGGATGTAGTCGCGGATGCAGGTGCCGTCCGGGGTGGGGTAGTCCTGCCCCAGGATGGTGATGCCGGGGCGCTGGCCCAGGGCGGCCTGCAGCACCAGCGGGATGAGGTGCGTCTCCGGCGTGTGCCGCTCGCCCGTTTCGGCCTCGGGGTCGGCCCCGGCGGCGTTGAAGTAGCGCAGGGCCAAAAAGCGCAGGCCGCCAGCCTGGGCCGCGTCGGCCAGGATGTCCTCGATCATGCGCTTGGAGTGGGCGTAGGGCGAAAGGGGCGCGATGGGGTGGTCCTCGGTCAGCAGGGCCTCGAAGGGCGGGCCGTACACCGCGCAGGTGGAGGAGAACACGAGGTCGGGCACGCCGTGCCGGGCCATGGCCGCCAGCAGGCTGAGCGTGCCGCGCACGTTGTTGTCGTAGTATTCCAGGGGCCGCAACACAGACTCGCCCACCTGGCTCATGGCCGCGAAGTGGACCACCGCGTCGATGTTTCTGGACCCGAAAAGCGCGTCCAGGCAGGTCGCGTCGCGCACATCGCCCTGGACGAATTCGCCCCAGCGGGCCAGGTCGCGGTGGCCGGTGGCCAGGTTGTCCAGCACCACCACTCCGTGGCCCTGGGCCGCCAAGGCCTTGGCCGTGTGCGAGCCGATGTACCCGGCCCCGCCGGTAATGAGGATCTGCGCCATGGAACGGATGTACAGAAGCCCCACCCCCAAGGCAAGGGCCCAGATGCCGCGTGGTTGGGATTATATGTGGCAAAGGCATGGAATCTTGTGTATGTGATGATGCGGGTTTCCTTTGTGGCCGGAGGGAGGGGAAGCATGTCAGCGTGGGGAGAGCTCATAGGCGGCAGCGAGGCCTGGATTGTCGAGCGTGTGCTGCGCTACGCCGAGCAGCACGGGTTCGCCCGGCACACAACGCCGCACCGCATGGATTGGAACGCCTCCGTTGCCGGGCTTTCCGCAACCATCGCCCAGACCCTGGCCGCCGGGCCGCGGGCGCTGGAGATGCGCCCGGACGCCGACCATGCCTCCGAAGCAGCATCCGATTCCATCTCCGGCCCCTCGCAGCTCTTCGCCCTGGACTTGGCCCGCCGTCACCGCGCGCGCGGCGTCAGCCTGGGCATGTTTCTGGGTCTGCTGTCCTACTTTCGGCAAAGCTACCTCGACCTGGTGGAGCAGGCCAGCCTGGCCCCGGAGGAAAAAACGGCCGCGCAGCACTTTTTGACCCGCCTGTTCGACCGCATCGCCACGGATGTGGCCGTGGAGTGGACCGGCGTGGGCGAGGCGGAGGTCGTTGGGGAACTGCGCAGGCAGAATTTGTCGGCCATTGGCGAAAAAAACCGCTACCTCACGGTGTTTGAATCCCTGCCGGACCCGGCGGTGTTCTTGGACCTGGCCGGCACTGTGCTGGATATGAACACGGCCTGCGCGCGCTGGCTGGGGCCGGAGGCGCGGGCCGCCGTGGGCCGCCGCGTTGTGGAGCTGATGCCCTGGCTGGACCCGGAGCTGGGCGTCATGCTCGCCGATGCCAAAGGTGCGGATGTGCTGGCCTACGCCCGCAATGTGGCGCGCCAGGGCGGGACGTGCTCCCTGGACATACGCCTGGTGGCCCTGCGTGATTCCGCGGGCGGGCTCACCGGCCTGCTGGCCTTGATGGTGGACGTGACCACCCTGCGCGCCGCCCAGGAGGCCCAGGCCGCCAGCGAGGCCAAGCTGCGGGAGAAGGTGCTCGAGGTCACCTGCCTGAACGAACTGGCCGAGATGCTGAGCACGCCGGACCTGCCCCTGGACGAACTGCTGCTGCGCACGGCGCAGGTGTTGCCGCGCGGCTGGCTGCGGCCACAGGACGTGGTGGCGCACATCAGCCTGGACGGACGGACCCTGCCCCCCGAAGCGGCAATGCCAGAAGGTGTATTGCCAGAAGGAGAGGGCCCCGGCGGTCCCTGCCTGCGGCAGAACCTGGAGCTTTTTGGCCAAAAGCGCGGCGAGGCCAGGGTGTGTTTTGCGGCGCACGCGGGCGCGGCGGCCTTCACCGAGGGGCAGAACGAGCTCTTGGCGGGCAGCGTGCGCCAATTGGAGCGCGCCCTGGAGGCCCGGTTGTCGCGGGAGGTGCTCGGCCAGTCCGAGAAGCTGTTCCGCGAGTTTTTCGACAACGCCGCCGACGCCATCTTCATCCACGACGAAACCGGGCTGGTGCTGGACGCCAACCGCAATGCGGGCATATGGCTTTCCACCCCCACAGAGGCCCTGCGCGGGGCGAGCCTGACGGACTGGCTGGCCGAGGCCGACCGGGAGGCGGTGCTGGGCCGCTTCCGCGATGTGTTGCACGACAACACGGCCCTGTTCCAGGTGACCCTGCTGCGCCGCGACGGGTTCCCCCTGCCGCTGGAGATTTTGAGCCAGCGCATGCACTACCAGGGTCGGCTGGCGCTGGTGAGCAGTTGCCGCAACGTTGCCGCGCGGCTGCGGACCTACGCGGAAATCGAATTCCGCCTCGCCCAGGAAGAGCTGTTGGCCAGCATCTCCGGGCAGATCATCAACTCCCCGGGGCCGGATCTGCCCATGGCCATCCAGGCCTCCCTAGGCGAGGTGTGCCGGTTTTTGGGCATGGGCCGCGCCGGCGTGTACCTGGCAACGGCGGACGCCGTGAAGCACAAGGAGCACTTTGAGCTGGCGCACCAGTGGAGCGCGGAGGGCTCCCCGGAGATTCCCAAGGCGTTGCAGCGCATCAGCCGCGCCAAAATGCCCTGGCTCATGGAGCGCATCCAGGCCGGGGAGCGGGTTTTTGTGCGGGAGGCGCGGCACATGCCGCCCACGGGCCGCAAGGAGCGGGAGCAGCTGATGAAGGCCGGGCTGGCCAGCCTTGTGGCCCTGCCCATGGTGGTGAACACCCGGCTCATGGGCGTTTTGGCCGTGGCCTCCGATGCGCCCCAGGACCCCGCGCGGCTGTCCGGCTCGCCCCTGCTGGACCAAGTGGCCCTGCTGCTTTCCAACGCCCTGGAAAAGCGGCGCATCAACGCCGCCCTGCGCGAGAGCGAGAGCCTGTCGCGGTCCATCCTGGATTCGCTCCAGGCCTTCCTGTGCGTGGTGGACAAGCGCGGAACCCTGACCATGGTGAACCGCGTGTGGGAAAGCCAGGGCGCAGCGAGTGGACCCGAGGTGGCGGCCCGGCTTGGGGTGGGCGGCAATTATCTGGAATTTTGCCGCGCGGGCGCGGAGGCCGGGGACGAGGACTGCCGGAAGATCCTGGCGGGCATCCGCAACGTGCTTTCCGGCCGTAGCAAGGACTACCGGCTGGAGTACCCCAGCCACCAGGGGGCCTCCACCCAGTGGTTCATGTTGCAGGCCACCCCCCGGGGCAGGAGTTTGCGGGGCGCGGTGCTCTCCCACGTCAACATAACCGGGCGCGTGCGCGCGGAGCAGCGCCTGCGCAAGAACGAGGCCCGCTACCGCAGCCTGGTGGAGGCCATGCACGAGGGGCTGCTGCTGGTGCGCAAAACCGGCCGCATCACCTTTGTGAACGACCAGTTCGCCAGCATGCTGGGCCGCCCCAAGGCCGAGATCGCGGGCCGCCTGGCCGAGGAATTCGCCGCCGCGGGCAGCGTGTCCCGCCTGCGCGAGCTGCTTTCCGGCCGGGCGCAGGATGCCGGGGCGGAGGAGATCCTTTGGAACCACGCCTCGGGCAGGCACATCTACACGCTGCTTTCGCCCTCCGCCGCCCTGGACGAGGACGGAGCCGTGACCGGAACCTTCGCCGTGGTGACGGACACCACGGAGCGCAAGAGCCTGGAGAGCCAGCTGCTGCACTCGCAAAAGCTGGAGGCCATCGGCCAGCTGGCGGCCGGCATCGCCCACGAGATCAACACCCCGGCCCAGTATGTGGGCAACAACGTGCAGTTCATCAAGGGCGCCTTTGAGGATGTGCTGGCCGTGTGCCAGGGAACCAAGGGGTTCTTGGAGCGCTGGAAAACCGCCTGCCCCGGGCAGGAGGACTTGGCCAGCCTGGAAAAGCTCATGGACGAGCGCGACGTGGACTACCTGGCCACGGAGGTGCCCGGCGCCATCGCCCAAACCCTGGAGGGCGTGGAGCGCATCAGCACCATCGTGCGGTCGGTGAAGCAGTTCGCCCACCCCGGCGCGGCGGTCATGGCCCCGGCGGACCTCAACGAGTCCATGAAGAGCACGGTGACTGTCTCGCGCAACGAGTGGAAGTACGTGGCGGAGCTGGACACCGATCTGGACCCCTCCCTGCCGCTGGTCTCGTGCATGATAGGCGAGATAAACCAGGTGGTGCTGAACCTCATCATCAACGCCGCCCACGCCATAGCCGACGCCCAAAAAAAGGAGCCGGGCCGGGTCGGGCGCATCACGCTGTCCACGCGGCGCAACGCCCCCTGGGCCGAGATACGCGTGGCGGACACGGGCACGGGCATTCCGCCAGCGGTGCAGGCGCGCATTTTCGACCCCTTCTTCACCACCAAGGAGGTGGGCCGGGGCACGGGGCAGGGGCTCACCATCTCGCGCAGCATCGTGGTGGACAAGCATGGGGGGCAGCTGTTTTTTGAAACAGAGCCCGGCGCAGGCACCAGCTTTGTGGTGCGCCTGCCGCTGGAGCAACCGAACGAGGGACGAGAGAAGTGAAGCACACCATCCTCTTTGTGGACGATGAACCCAATATCCTCATGAGCCTGAAGCGCATGCTGCGGCCCATGCGCGAGAAGTGGGACATGCATTTCGCCAGCAGCGGCAAGGAGGCCCTGGAAATCATGGCCAAGGTGCCTGTGGACGCCGTTGTTTCCGACATGCGCATGCCGCACATGGACGGCCCGGAGCTGCTTTCCCGCGTGATGCGGCTGTACCCGGACGCGGTGCGCTTCGCCCTTTCCGGCTATTCCGACCAGGAGATGGTGGGCCGCTCCATAGCCCCCACGCACCAGTACCTGACCAAGCCCTGCGAGGCCGAGGTGCTCATTACCGCCTTGGAGCAGGCCATGAACGCCCGGGAGATGGTGGGCAACCCGGATGTGCTGAAGAAGATAGCGCGGCTGGGGCATTTGCCCGTGCTGCCGGAGGCCTACAACCTCATCACGGCGGAGCTGGCCAAGGGCGAGCCCTCGCCCAAGGTCGTAGGCGACATCGTGGCCAGGGACCTGGGCCTCTCGGCCAACATCCTCAAGCTGGTGAACTCGGCCTACTTCGGCCTGTCCATGCACATCACCTCGCCGCATCAGGCCGTCATTGTGCTGGGCACGGGGGTGCTGCGCTCGGTCATTCTTTCCCTGCACGTGTTCCAAACCTTCCCGGGCGAGGGGCCGCGCTCGTTTTCCCTGCCGCTGCTGTGGAACCACTGCCTGCGCACCTCGGCCATCGCCCGCACCATTTGCCAGCTGGAAAACCTGGACAACGTGGCCAGGGAGCACGCCTGCACAGCAGCCCTGCTGCACGATGTGGGCAAGCTGCTGCTGGACGTGCGCTGCCCGGAGGAGTGCCAGCGCGTGTACGAGGTGGTGCGCGCGGACAACCGCCGCGTGGTGGATGTGGAGGCCGAACTTTTGGGTGTGACCCACGCCGAGGTGGGGGCCTACCTGCTGGGGCTGTGGGGCATGCCCAGCCCGGTGGTGGGGGCAGTGGCCAGGCACCACGCGGCGGAGCCGGAGCCCGGCCCCTTTGGCGCGGTGGAGGCGGCGTACTTCGCCAACCTGCTGGAGCACGACATTTTTGTGTTCAACGAGCACTATGCCAGGCCGGTTGCGGAACCGGCGCGCCTTGCCGCCATCGGCGGGCAGGCCACCCTGGACCGCTGGACCAAGACGATTCTTGACATGGGGCTTACCCAGGAGGCGGAATGAACAGGAAAGTGCTGCTCGTCGATGACGACACGAATCTGCTGGATTCCTTCCGCAGGCAGCTGCGCAAGGTCGCCGAGGTGGTGACGGCCGAGGGCCCCAAAGCGGGTATCGAGGCGGCGGCCAAGCAGGGGCCCTTCGCGGTGGTCATCTCCGACTACAACATGCCGGTGATGAACGGGGTGGACATGCTCCGCGTCATTCGCCACGGCAGCCCGGACACCGTGCGCGTGCTGCTCACCGGCCACGCGGACCTGGACATCGCCATCCAGGCCGTGAACGAGGGCAACATCTTCCGCCTGCTCACCAAGCCCTGCCCGCCGGAAACCATCCTGAAGGTGCTGGAGGACGCGTTCCGCCACCACGACCTCATCACCGCCGAGAAGGAGCTGCTGGAGCAGACCCTGCGCGGCAGCGTGGCCGTGCTGTGCGATCTCATCTCCCTGGTGAAGCCGGAGGTGTTTGGCCGGGTGTCGCGCATTCTGCCCTTCCTGCGGGGGGTAAGCAAACGCCTGGCCGACCCGCGCCCCTGGGAGACGGAGACCGCCGCCATGCTTTCCGTGGTGGGGTTCATCACCCTGCCGGACCCGCTCATCCACAAGGTGGAGAAGGGCAAGGCCCTGACCGATGCCGAGCAGTCCCAGTTCATGACGCACCCGGCCTTTGGCGCCAGGCTGGTGGCCAAGATTCCGCGCATGGAGTCGGTGGCGGCCATAGTGGCCTACCAGGAAAAGCAGTTCGAGGGCGGGGGCGTGCCCAAGGACGACCTGCGCGGCGCGGCCATTCCGCTGGGCGCCCGCATCCTGAAGGCCGTGGTGGACTTCGATATCCTGCTGTCCAACGGGGTCAGCAAGTCCGACGCCATCACCAAGCTGGACCGGCGCAAGGGGGCGTATGACCCCGCCGTGGTGGCCGCGCTTTCCGAGGTGGTGCGCGAGCACGCGCGCTACACCCTGCGCAAGGTGCACATTTTGGGCATGATGCCGGGCATGGTGCTGGCCGAAGACCTGATGGGCCAGCGCGGCACGGAGACGGTGCTGCTCATGGCCAAGGGCCGGGAGCTCAACGAGACCATCATCGAGTTTCTCATGGACAACGCCCGCACCATCAAAATCAACCAGCCCGTGGCGGTGGTGGAGCCCGTGTAAGCTGAGCCCGTGTAAGCCGAGCCGGGCAAAGAGAGCAGGGGAGCGAAGCGCGCGCCGCCTGCGGCGATGAAGAAGGCCAGGGGGCCGGGCGCAAAAAAGGGGGGCATCCTTGCGGACGCCCCCCCTTGTCAATCAGAAGCTGTGGTCAGTCAGATTACATGGAAGAGCCGGAAGCGGCTTTCTGCATCTTGACTTCGACCTTCTCGGTCAGGCCGGCGTAGTACTTGCGCAGGATGACCAGGCACTCCTCGCGACCGAAGTGATCGGGCACGTCGCCACCCTCGGACAGCAGCTTGCGCAGCTTGGTGCCGGAGAGGATGACGCGGTCTTCCTTGGAGTGGGGGCAGGTGCGCAGGGAGGCCATGCCGTCGCACTTCACGCAGTAGAAGGTCCAGTCGATCTTCATGGCCTGGGTCAGCAGGTCCTTGGAGGGATTGCCGGTGACGGGGATCTTCTCGAAGATCTCCTGGGCCTCGAACATGCCGTAGAAGTCGCCAACGCCAGCGTGGTCACGGCCGACCAGCAGGTCGCTCATGCCGTAGTTCTGACGGAACAGGGCGTGCAGCAGGGCCTCGCGGGGACCGGCGTAGCGCATGTCCAGGGGGTAGCCGGCCTGGATGACGTTCTTCTTCACGAAGTAGTGCTCGACCAGGGTGTTGATGGCGTCAACGCGGACTTCGGCCGGGATGTCGCCGGGCTTCAGGGCGCCAACCAGGGAGTGGATGACGACGCCGTCGCACACTTCAACGCCGATTTTGCACAGGTACTCGTGAGAGCGGTGCATGGGGTTGCGCAGCTGCAGGGCGGCGACTTTCTTCCAGCCGCGCTCGTCCATCTCGGCGCGGAGCTGAGCGGGGGTCTTGTACACGCCGGGGAACTTCTCGGGGAAGCCGCCCTCGGAGAGGACCTTCACCGGACCGGCGAGGCAGAACTGCTTGCGGGCGAGAACCATCTGCACGCCCGGGTGATCTTTAATGGCGGTGCCCATGAAGTCGGTCTGGCTGTCGGCGCCTTCGCCCTTGTAGCACTTCTCGCACTCCATGGTCTTCTCGGCGTCGGAGAGCTCGAACTTCTCGGTGACCTTCATGGTGGCCATGATGGTGCCGTTGCGCTCAAGGGTGATCTCGTCGCCGGCTTTCACGGAGGCGTCGTCGGTGGCCAGCATCACGGGGATGGGCCAGAAGGTGCCGTCGACCATGTTGTAATTCTCGCACACGCTCTTCCAGTCGGCCTTGCCCATGAAGCCGGTCAGCGGGCTGAAGCCGCCGATGCCCATCATGATCAGGTCGCCCTTCTCCTGAGAGGAGATTTCGATCTTCTTCAGGCCCTCGGCCTTCTTGATCTCGGCGGCCAGAGCGGCGCCTTCGAGCAAGCAGCAAACGAGGCCTTTACCACCATGAGGGGGAACGAGTTTCGATGCCATTGATAAATCTCCTTGAAATAACCAGGTTGATGTAAACCACTACCTCAGCCAAAACCGCAGGCCGGCTCGACTCCTTCCCATGCTTGGGCGGTGGTGGAGGGCCGCATTAGACATCGTCCGCGCAACAGGGGCGGACCTTTCTGCCGTGTCGCGCCGGGGCGTGCTTCGCGCCGAACCCGCCACAGGGTGAACAGCTTCGATTTGAGCAGATTGTGAAAGTTGTGTCAATGCCCATGAGGGCATAAATTTAGGGGTCAATTTGGGGTTGTTAACCTGAAAATGCGTTGATGGCAAGGGGTTTCAGGCGATTTTGGCCACGCTTACAGAAAAAGGGCTTGCGCAAAAACAGTGTTTTGGGGTAGAGGCCACTAAGCTACGGCAAAAAAGGCTGCTTGTGCGAACGCCGCGACAGCCAGGGTTCCTTTCAAATCTTTGCAGAGCCACGGTTCTGGGAAGATGAGGGGGGCCGTTGGCGCCTTCTCGTCAAGGAATCAGGGAAAAGTGGGGAACGGGTTTTTACCCTTGTTCAAAAATTCACTTTCGCCTTGACACCCTCTGGCGTGATTGATAGTTCAGTTTTTTCACAAGCCCATGCCAAAAGATCGCACGTAGTTGGCTGTGGAGTGTGTCGGTAACTGCTTTAATTTAAACCTGTTAGGAGGAGTGTTATGCCGACCTTTGTTAATCCGGAAAAATGTGACGGCTGCAAGGGTGGCGAGAAGACCGCTTGCATGTACATTTGCCCGAACGACCTCATGATCCTGGATCCGGATGCCATGAAGGCATACAACCAGGAGCCTGATGCCTGCTGGGAATGTTACTCCTGCGTGAAAATCTGCCCCCAGGGCGCTATTGAAGCCCGCCCCTACGCCGACTTCGCCCCCATGGGTGGTACGTCCATCCCCATGCGCTCGGCCGAAGACATCATGTGGACTGTTAAGTTCCGCAGCGGCGCTGTTAAGCGTTTCAAGTTCCCCATCCGCACCACCCCTGAAGGCTCCATTGACTGCTTCGGCGGCAAGCCCGAGCCGGCCAACCTGGACGACGAGCTGCTGTTCACCGAGACCAGCGCTTGCCTCACCACTCCTGAGAACGCCATCATGAAGAAGTTCGAGCTCGCCGAGTCTGACAAGTCTCAGTGCTGGCTCGACGCCGTTTGCGACTAGCATCGGCCAGGAAGACTGACGAGCTGAGTTGTTGAGGCTTTTTCAATCAACACTATGAGAGCATACGGAGGTAGCTATGCCTCAGATTCCGTCTAAAGAAATCGTCAAAGGTGTCCCCCTGGCCGAGCCGACGATCGTTGAGATGCATGCTGACATCCTGATGGTCGGCGGCGGCATGGGCAACTGCGGCGCCGCCTACGAGGCCGTCCGCTGGGCCGACAAGTTCGACAAGAGCCTGTCCATCATGCTGCTGGACAAGGCCTCCCTCGAGCGCTCCGGCGCCGTGGCGCAGGGTCTTTCCGCCATCAACACCTACATTGGCAAAGAGCAGAAGGCCGACGACTACGTGCGCATGGTCCGCACCGACCTCATGGGTCTGGTCCGCGAAGACCTGATCTACGATCTGGGCCGCCACGTTGACGATTCCGTCCACCTGTTCGAAGAGTGGGGCCTGCCCGTCTGGATCAAGAAAGACGGCAAGAACCTCGACGGCGCCCAGGCCAAGGCCGCTGGCCTTTCCCTGCGCAACGGCGATGCCCCCGTGCGTTCCGGCCGCTGGCAGATCATGATCAACGGTGAGTCCTACAAGGTCATCGTTGCTGAAGCCGCCAAGAAAGCCCTGGGTGACGACCGTTACCTGGAGCGCATCTTCATCGTGAAGCTCCTCCTGGATGCCAACACCCCGAACCGCATCGCCGGCGCCGTGGGCTTCAGCACCCGTGAGAACAAAGTGTACGTCTTCACCTGCAATGCCTGTCTCGTGGCTTGCGGCGGCGCGGTCAACGTGTTCCGTCCCCGCTCCATGGGTGAAGGCATGGGTCGCGCCTGGTACCCGGTTTGGAACGCTGGTTCCACCTACACCATGTGCGCCCAGGTTGGCGCCGAAATGACCATGATGGAAAACCGCTTCGTGCCCGCCCGCTTCAAGGACGGTTACGGCCCGGTCGGCGCTTGGTTCCTGCTGTTCAAGGCCAAGGCCACGAACTACAAGGGCGAAGACTACTGCGCCACCAACCGCGCCATGCTGAAGCCTTACGAAGACCGCGGTTACGCCAAGGGTCACGTCATTCCGACCTGCCTGCGCAACCACATGATGCTTCGCGAAATGCGCGAAGGTCGCGGCCCCATCTTCATGGACACCAAGACCGCCCTTCTGGCCACGGTCAATGGCAACCTGTCCGGCCCTGAGTGGAAGCACCTCGAGTCCGAGGCTTGGGAAGACTTCCTCGACATGTGCGTCGGCATGGCCAACCTGTGGGCCTGCACCAACTGCGCTCCTGAAGAGCGTGGCTCCGAGATCATGCCCACCGAGCCTTACCTGCTCGGTTCGCACTCCGGTTGCTGCGGCATCTGGGTTTCCGGTCCGGACGAGGCCTGGGTTCCCGAGGAGTACAAAGTCCGCGCCGCCAACGGCAAGGTCTACAACCGCATGACCACCGTCGAAGGTCTCTGGACCTGCGCTGACGGCGTCGGCGCCTCCGGCCACAAGTTCTCCTCCGGTTCCCACGCTGAAGGCCGCATCTGCGGCAAGCAGATGGTCCGTTGGGCGATCGATCACAAGGACTTCAAGCCGACCCTGGCTGTGAAGGCCGCCGATCTGGCCAAAGAGATCTACCAGCCCTGGTACACCTACGAGCAGTTCAAGGGTGCTTCCACCGCTCCGGAGATCAACCCGAACTACATCACCCCGAAGAACTTCATGATGCGCCTCATCAAGTGCTCTGACGAGTACGGCGGAGGTGTCGCCACCCTGTACATGACCTCTGGCGCTCTGCTGAAGACCGCCTTCTGGCTCATGGGCATGCTGGAGGAAGACTCCAAGAAGCTTGCCGCCCGCGACCTGCACGAGCTGATGCGTGCCTGGGAGCAGTTCCACCGCCTGTGGACTGTCCGCCTGCACCTGCAGCACATCGAGTTCCGCGAAGAAACCCGTTACCCGGGCTTCTACTACCGCGGCGACGCCATGGGTCTGGACGACAGCAAGTGGAAGTGCTTTGTTAACTCCAAGTACGACCCGGCCAAGAAAGAGATCAAGCTCTTCAAGAAGCCCTACATCCAGATCATTCCCGACGCTCAGTAAGGGAAGCTAGTTGACACGGGGGGCCGTGGGCCAAAAGCCTGCGGCCCCCTTCTTCCCAGACGGGGAAGTGGTCTGAGCCCGGACTGGAACAGCCTCGTTGCAGTCCGGGTTCGGGCCATTTTCACGGCTGGGGCAATTCCCGCCCTACGGGGGGCATTTGAGAGGGGAGGCCACAGCCGGGGCCATCCCCCAAGTTGCGCCCACCGGAGGCACGGGAAAATCCCAAGCCGCGGCACGCGCCGATCGGCCCGGGCGGGCTGGGGCCCGCCTGGCACACCTACAGAGGGAGGACAGCGAATGTCGAATAACAGTATTCTCGTCGTAGGCGGGGGATTCGCCGGGATCACCGCCGCCCTCGAGGCCGCGGAAATCGGCCACGAGGTCTACATCGTCGAGACCAATCCGTATCTCGGCGGACGGGTGGCGCAGCTCAATCAGTATTTCCCCAAGCTCTGCCCGCCTTCTTGCGGCCTGGAAATTCAGTTCCAGCGCATTAAAAACAACCCCAGGGTGAAGTTCTTCACCATGTGCGAGGTTGCCAGCGTCACCGGCGGCCCCGGCGCGTTTGACGTCAAAATCAAGCAGCGCCCCCGCTACGTGAACACCAACTGCACCATGTGCGGCGAGTGTGCCAAGGCTGCCACCACCAGCGTGAAGAGCGAGTTCGAATTCGGCCTGGTCGACCGCAAGGTGGCCTACAGCACGCACCTTTTCGCCTTCCCGCAGCGCTACGTTGTGGACGGCGCCGCTTGCGCCCCCGGCGAGCTTGAGACGCTGAAGGACGCCTGCCCGTACGGCGCCATCGATCCCGCTGACACCGAGAAGACGTTTGATCTCTCCGTCGGTTCCATCGTTTGGGCCACCGGCTGGAAGCCCTACGACATGGCCAACCTGGAGAACCTGGGCGGCGGCAAGCTGGCCAACGTCGTCTCCAACATGCAGCTGGAGCGCCTGGCGGCCCCCAACGGCCCCACGGGCGGCAAGATCCTGCGCCCCTCCGACGGCAAGGAGCCCAAGCGCATCGCCTTTGTGCAGTGCGCAGGCAGCCGCGATGAGAACCACCTGAACTACTGTTCGTACATCTGCTGCATGGCCTCCCTGAAGCATGTCACCTACATCCGCGAGAAGCATCCGGACGCGCGCATCGTCATCTACTACATCGACCTGCGCACCCCCGGCCGCTACGACAACTTCATGCAGAAGGTCGCGGCAGACGACAAGCTTACCCTGGTCAAGGGCAAGGTCGCCAAGATCGTCGAGTGCGAGTGCAAGAGCCCCATCGTCACCGTTGAAGACGCCGTCACCGGCATCAAGGGCGAGGAGCGTTTCGACATGGTGGTGCTGGCCACCGGCATGCAGCCCAGCTGCGCGGGCGCCAAGCTGCCCGTTGAGCTTCCTATGGATGACGACGGCTTCATCATCGGCGGCGCTGAGAAGGGCGTGTTCGCCGCTGGCTGCGCCAAGCTGCCCCTGGACGTGATGAAGACCGCCCAGACCGGTACCGGCGCTGCCCTCAAAGCCATTCAAAATGTGGTGGGGAGGTAGCACATGGCTGAAAAGCTTGGAGTATACATCTGTGAAGGGTGTGAAATCGGCAAGTCCCTCAATGTGGACTCGCTGGTCGATTTCACCAAGAAAGGCAAACTCGCGGGCATTTGCCCTGTTGTTAAAAAGAACGCCGTGCTCTGCAGCCCGGACGCCAAGGCCGAGATCGAGGCCGACATCGCCGCCGAAGGGCTGGACGGTGTTGTCATTTGCGCCTGCTCCCCGCGCGTGAAGTGGGACATCTTCCAGTTCGGCGCCACCCAGGTGGAGCGCGTGAACCTGCGCGAGCAGTGCGTGTGGAGCTTCCAGGACGACCCGAAGGTTCCCGGCCTGCTCGACCTCATGGCCAAAGACTACATCAAGATGGGCACGATGAAGCTCTCCAAGAGCCGCATCCCCACCCCGGACGTGCCGGAGACCAACCAGACCATCCTCGTGATGGGCGGTGGCTTCACCGGTCTGAACGCCGCCCTCGAGGCCGCCCGCATGGGCCGCGAGGTTGTGCTGCTGGAGAAGGAAGCCCAGCTGGGCGGCAAGGCCGCCGGCATGTACAAGACCTTCCCCATGGGCCACCCCTACCTCAAGGCTGAGGACACGGGCGTGGACAAGCTCATCGCGGAAGTCACCTCCAATCCCAAGATCAAGGTGCTGACCAGCGCCAACCTGGTGTCCCTTGAGGGCGCGCCCGGCCTGTACACCGCCACCATCAACGCCGGCGGCGAGCAGCAGCTGCCCATCGGCGCTGTGGTCCTGGCCACCGGCTGGGTCCCCGGCGACAAGGGCTTCCTGGCCCCCATGGGCTACGGCGTGTACAAGAACGTGGTCACCAGCGCCGAGTTCGAAGCCATGGCCAAGGCTGGCAAGATCGCCCGCCCCAGCGATGGCAAGGCTCCGGCCTCCGTGGCCTTCCTCACCGATGTGAGCCTGTGCACCAAGGCCGCCCCGGTGGAGGAGCCCTGCGCCGAGGAAGGCGCTGAAGCCGCTCCGGCCGAGGCCCCCGCCGCGGCGGAGGAAGCTCCGGCCTACCCCTCCACGGAAAGCGCCAAGCACCTGGCCTACAGCTCGGAGCTCACCAGCCTGGTGGCCCTGAAGCAGGCCGGTTATGTGCGCGAGAAGCTGGGCGAGTCCATCGCCTTCGTGCTGTACGACCACATGATGGTCCCCGGCATCAACGAGCGCTACTACAAGTCCGCTCAGGACGACGCTGGCATCATGCTCTCCAAGGCCGACATCACCGCTGTGGCCCAGGACAGCGATGGCGGCCTCATCGTGAAGGCCAAGGACACCCTGCTGGGCGCGGACATCGAGATCAAGGCCGACATGGTGGTTCTGCCCACGGCCGTGGTTCCGGTCACCGCGCACGAGGCCACCATGAACCTGGTGTACCGCCAGGGCCCCGGCTTCCCGGACCTGGACCTGTTCGACGGCTTCGTTGATTCCAACTACATCTGCTTCCCGTACGAGACCCGCCGCACCGGCGTGTACGCAGCGGGTTGCGTGCGCCAGCCCATGACCCTGGCCAACGCCAAGGAAGACGCCGCCGGCGCCGTCCTGAAGGCCATCCAGTGCATCAGCTCCGCCAACCGCGGCGTGGCCGTTCACCCGCGCTCCGGCGACCTGTCCTTCCCGGTGTTCAACTTCCAGCGCTGCACCCAGTGCAAACGCTGCACCGAGGAGTGCCCCTTCGGCGCCCTGGACGACGACGAGAAGGGAACGCCGAAGCCGAATCCGACGCGCTGCCGCCGCTGCGGCACCTGCATGGGCGCCTGCCCCGAGCGCGTCATCAGCTTCGACAACTACAACATCGACCAGATCGGTTCCGCGCTGAAGGAAGTCTACGTTCCGGACGACATGGTCGCCGGCGGCCCGCGCGTCATCGTGCTGTGCTGCGAGAACGACGCCTACCCGGCCCTCGACATGGCGGCCTTCCGTGGCAAGACCTGGAGCCCGTATGTGCGCTTCGTGCCGGTCCGCTGCCTGGGCTCGGTCAATGCCATCTGGATCGCGGACGCGGTCTCCAAGGGCATCGACGGCGTCATCATGCTGGGCTGCAAGTACGGTCCGGACTACCAGTGCCACTTCGTCAAGGGCTCCGAGATCTGCAGCCGCCGCAAGGTGAACATCGCTGAATCCCTGGGTCGCCTGGGTGTCGAGGCCGAGCGCGTGGAACAGTACGAAGTCTCCATCGACGAGTACGACAAGGTTCCGGGAATCATCGAGCGCTTCATGACCGAAGTCATCACCAAGTTCGGGCCCAACCCGTTCAAGGGCTACTAGGAGGTTTAGAACCATGTCGAACACCGTCAGGGTTCAACCGGACCTGAAGTTCGTTCAGGAATTGCAGCAGGTTGGTGGTGAGGCGCTCAAAAAGTGCTATCAGTGCGCCACCTGCGGCGTTGTGTGTCCGCTTTCCCCGGCCGATGGCCCCTATCCCCGCAAGGAGATGGTTTGGGCGCAGTGGGGCCTCAAGGACAAGCTGGTCAATGACATCGACATCTGGCTGTGCCACAACTGCGGCACCTGCTCGGACATGTGTCCGCGCGGCGCCAAGCCCGGCGACCTGCTGGCCGCCCTGCGCAACATGGCGTACCGCAGCCTGGCCAAACCGGCGATCATCGGCACCTGGATGAGTTCGTCCAAGTACTTCCCGATCCTGATGCTCATCCCGGCCATCATCTACGGCTTCATCTGGTCCATCATGGCTGGCAAGCTGGGTACGGCCTTCCCGCTGTTCGTGGCCGAAGGCCATGAGCTGAAGGTCGCGGCCGAGGGCGCCATCATCTACGGCGGCCTGTTCCCCGGCGACTACACCATCGACCCCATCTTCGGTGCCGTGTTCGCCTTCATGGTCTTTGCGTTTGCGGGCGGCATCGCCAGCATGCTCAAGGGCTTCGAAGGCATGCCCCGCACCTTCATCGTGGGTCGCGGCGCGGAGCCGAGCTTCCTCTCCTGCCTCATCGACACCCTTAAGGTGGAAGTGGCCCAGCATAGCCGCTTCCAGAACTGCGGCCAGGAAGAAAAAGACGTGCAGCGCTTCACCGGGCACCTCTTCGTCTTCTACGCCTTCATCGCGCTGATGATCGTCACCAGCGTGGTGGCGGTGGGCCACTGGTTCGGCGCATGGTTCCTGCAGCACGTCATGGGCATCGAGGGCGGCATCGCCGCGCTCATCGCCTGGGCGGGCCACACCCCCATGCCGCTGTGGAGCCCCGTGAAGATTCTGGCCAACCTGGGCGCCATCGCCCTGGTGTACGGCCTGATGAAGCTGACCGGCCGCCGCAGCGCGCTGGACGCGGCCAAGAGCAGCTCGAACTGGTACGACTGGTACCTGCTCACCGTGATCTGGGGCATCGCCGTCACCGGCATAGGCAGCGAGATCTTCCGCCTCATGGGGCAGAAGGTGCTGGCGTACCCCACGTACTACCTGCACCTGGTGTTCGTGTTCATGATGCTGGCCTACCTGCCCTGGTCCAAGCTTGGGCACGTGGTTTACCGCACCGTGGCCCTGGCCTACGCTCGCAAGATCGGACGCCTGCCCATGGGCGAGTTGAAGTAGCATCCACGCGGATACTGGCGAAACAACACTGAAAGGTTTTCCCGACCATAAGGAGGAATCTCATGGCTGAAGCGAAAGTGTTCCCCATGCATACCTTCGTGTCCTGCCTCAAAGGCGGAGAGACCGCCGATAGCGGCGTTCTGGACATGCTGTCCTTTTTGACCCAGGCCAATGTCGATGCGGAGTTCGCTCCCATCGCCGCTGCCCTGTCCAAGGCCTGGATTTACGAGCAGGAGCCCCAGCTGACCAAGGCCGCCGCTGGCCAGGTGTCCGGCTTGGGCGAGAAGGTGGCTGTGAAGCCCCTGCCCGAGGCCGCCCAGGTTCAGGCCCAGGCCATCCTTGCCAAGATGGGCGATCTGCGCGCGCAGAACGCCACCCTGGTGGAGCAGGTGGCCAAGCTCACCGGCGAGAAAGAGGCCGCCAAGGCCGACCTCGCTGGCGCCAAGGCCAAGCTGAAGACCTTCGAGGACCAGGCTGCCCAGGGTGACGTGAAGCTCTCCGTCACCGCTTCCAAGATGGACGAGCACATCAAGAAGCTTGAGCAGCTCATGGAAGAAGTCGCCAAGGTGAAGTCCCAGGGCGTGGTTGTCGCCGGTGTTGCCGGTGGCGCTGCCGCCGCTGATGGTGGCGCCGCCGCCGGTGGCGATGCCTCCGGTTCCCCCTCCGTGGGTGGCGAGCCCGAGGCCGACTTCGGCCTGGGCAGCAACCCCTTCGCCGACGCCACCTGGTAGATCGACGAAGGCTACGAAGAAGCAAAGGCCCCGGCTGCGCGAGCAGTCGGGGCCTTTTTGCGTTGTGGGGGCAACCCGTGGGGCGATACGTAGCGTGTTTGCGCGTCGTCGGTGCCAGCGTAGCGGTTCAGCCAGGCAAGGCGCTCGCTACCAGAGCCCCTTGAGCGCGCGGGTCACCTGCTTCAGGGTGCGTACCGGCTTTGCGTACCACTCCTCGGCCTTGTGCTGCCTGCGCCACACCCAGGGGGGCGTGGGGTCGTCTTGGGCCCACAGGCCGCGCCTGGAGTTGCGCGCCTCGGTCTCGGCCTGGCGCAGGGCCGCGCAGATGTCCTCGCCTGCGCAGTACTGATCGTACACCCAGGCCAGCCCGGCGCGGACCATGATTTCGTTCACCGAAGCCTCGTTAGCTGCGGCTTCATTCACCATGGCCTCCTTGACCTTCTGGGTGCGCCCGTTGGAGGTGCTTGTCCTGTCTACGGTGCGTACAACAGCCAGGGTGCGTACAACGGCCACGGTGCGGCCATAGCGGTCCGTATCCATGGTTTGCGCATCCAGTTTGCGGCGAGACAACAACTCCACAAGCTTTTTGCGCGCCGCCTGCCCATACGGCTGCTTCGCTTCTGGCGCGTCTATGCCGTACAGCCGCAGGGTGACGACTTTACCGTTTGCCTGGGCGCACTTGAAGGAGTCCCCGTCGTGGATGGTCGTGCTGCGCATGGGCCAAGCCAGGGCGTTCGCCGGGCCAAGCAGCAGCCTGGAACAAAGAATACAGCCACAAAGAATACCGCCCAGACCATGAAATAATTTCATGAACAAACTGTATTGGCTGCGCACCCCACGGTCAAGCAGGGCTGGAATGTTTCAGTGATTCTTGCTATCCCGAGTAAACTAGAAGGGATTGACTGCGTACGGATTAGTGCGTACTAGGTACGCGTCAACGTGGAGAGCAGGGAATCGGGCCCCCCCCCCAACCAGCGCCCGGCTGAGAGTATTTGATTGTGTTAGAGACGACAGAGACGAAGTTGCGTGTATTGCTGGCCGAAGACCACGCCCTGCTGAGGCAGAGCCTGAAGGCCTATCTG
>JAVBYL010000288.1 GCA_030824035.1 Humidesulfovibrio sp. | reverse complement strand
GAGGGGTGGGTGTCGTGCCGCGGCGCGGTGGGCTCCTGGGCCTGCTGCTGCGCCGGGCTTTGAGGTGTCTCCTGAAGCGTCTTCTGAGGCGTATTGTGAGCTTCCGGCGTGGCGTCCGCGCCCCAGAGCTTCTTGATCGAGCTGAAAAATCCCATGGCTGCACACTCCCCGGTTTGACTAGGTCGCGGCGGTTCTACCCCAGGTGCGGTTTTCGCGCAACACCGGGGCTGCCGGGGGCCTTTCACGTCGGGGCCCGTGCTGGAGCGGGCGCAAAGAAAAAGCGGCCAGGGCGGATGCCCCGGCCGCCAGTGCGGACTTGCCAGTTCAGACGTGAGTATGACGCTATTTCACGAACAGCGGAATGGGCGGCCTGGGCATGGCCACGGCGTACGGGCGCTTGGCGCTCTGCTCCTGCATGGCCTTGGCGTCCAGGAACACGTTGCCGCAGCAATGGCACTTCCAGTGGCGCTGCTGCTTGCCCAGGCGCATCAGCAGGCCGTCGCGGTCGTAGCAAAGCTGGCAGTAAGGGCCCTTGTGGCGCAATTCATCCGTCAGCCAGTATTTCTGGCCGTCGAACTCCATGCACTCGGCCATGTCCAGCACCTGGGCCACCTCGATGATCTGGCGCTTGAGGGCTTCGTTCTCCTCAACAATGGCGAGATATTCGTCCTGCAGGGCCTTGAGGAGCTCCCTCGCTTCCTTGGGCTTTTCCTCAAGGATCAGCTGGTGGACTCTGCCGAATCCGGTGGCGTGGAGCAATTTCTTCGACATGGCGATCTCCGGGTTGCGTTCAAGCGTTGTCAGAACACTTATCGGCCCCACCCTGGCTGATCTTTAGGGTACGGGATTTTTGGCGCACGGCCTGCGCGGCAAAAGAAAAGGCGGAGGGCCATGCCGACCCCCCGCCTGTACGGGCGAATGCGCGGGCGCGCGCTACTTGCTGTTGGCCTTGTAGCGGTCCGGCAAGGTGGCCAGGGCAGCGGCATCGGGGTATTTCTTCATCTGCGCCTGGTTCTTGGCGATGCGCGAGGAAAGGGGCGGGTGCGTGGAGAACCACGAGCCCTTCTTGTTCGGCGTGCTCGCCTCTATCCTGTGCAGCGCCTGGAGGGTCTCCATGAGCCCGGCCGGGTTGTAGCCGGTGCGGTAGGCGGTCTCCATGGCCGTGGCGTCGGCCTCGTACTCCATGTTCTGGTCCAGGCCCTTGTCGAAGAGCACGTTCTGCAAATCTCCGATCATGCTTTCGAACTGCGCGCCCTTGTCGCCCTTCATGGTGGCGGCGGTGATTTGCCCCACGCCGGAGAAGAACTGCGCGCGCTGGATGCTCTTGAGCGCGTGGCGGTGGGCGACGTGGCCGACCTCGTGGGCCAGGATGCCCGCCAGCTGCGCCTCGGAGTTCATGGTCTTCACCAGGGCGGAGGTGACGAAGATGATGCCGCCGGGACAGGCGAAGGCGTTCTGCACCGGGCTTTCCACCACCACAAAGCGGTAGGGGATGTCCGGCCTGGGGGAGTTCATTGCCACCGCCGTGCCCACCAGGGTCACATAGTGCTGGAGCGTTTGGTCCTGCGCGGGCATGCCGTAGCGGCGCAGGCCCTCCACGGCCAGGCGCTCGCCGATGGCGCGCTCGCTCTTGTAGTCCATCTGCTGCGAGCTGCCGAGCACGGCGGTGGCGCCGGAGAGGATCTTGCCTTCCTTGGTGTTGGGGTCCAGGAAGTCCATGAACCCGGCGGCGGAGGCCACGGCGGGCAGCGCCAACAGGGTGGTGAGAGCGAGCATGGTGGAAAGGGCCAGGGCCGAGAGGACGCGTTTCAGGCTGTGTGTGCTGTTCATGTCGGCCTCCTATTTCGCATACTCGCCGATGCGCCCGGCCTTGAGAAAGGAGTCGAGCTCCTTCTTGTCCACCTTGGTGGCCAGCACCTTGTCCAGGGCCTGCTTGTAGTCGGTGAGGGGACGCGGTGCGCGTCCGGCGGCCTTGGCGGCCTCCTGTTCGCTCTCGTTCAGGCCGCGCATGCTGCGGGCGCTGTCGGCCTCGCTCACCATGATGCTGCTGCTGCCCGCGCTGCCGAAGAGATTGTCGCCCCCCTGCTTGGAGGGTTCCGGCGGGGTGGTGGCCACCTTGCCGCGATAAATCCAGCCCTGCCTGCCGCCAGCGCTCACGCGGTACCAGCTTTCCTCGGCCCCGGCCACCTTCAGCTCCGTGCCAATGGGCAGCTCGGCCACGGTGTCGGAGGAGGCGGACTTGTCGGCCTTGAGTTTTGCGCCCTCGCTGGCGACGAAGAGCTTGTCTTGCGCAAGGGCGGGCGCGCTGAGCAGCAGCGTGCAGGCCAGGGCGGCAAGGAGTGATGTCTTGCGTTTCATGTGGTCCCCCTCATGCGGGCTGATTTCAAAGTGTCGGGCTGATTTCCAACGTTGAAATTTTGCGCCAATCGCCCACGGATTGCAAGGGTTCCAATCTTCAGGGCAACGCGCCTTAAGCTTGGCCTGTTTTAAGCCAGGCCGCCTTAAGCCAAGCC
>JAVBYL010000070.1 GCA_030824035.1 Humidesulfovibrio sp. | reverse complement strand
GCGGCCGCCAGCACGCTCTTGAGGGCCATGGCCGCGGCCATGCGGTAGGCCGCAGGGCTGGATTCGCCCTCGCGCCGGGGCATGTCCAGCACGCGCACCTTCACGTCCTGCACGGGGTAGCCGCGCAACACGCCGCTCTGCAGCGCATCGTCGATGCCCTCGGACACGGCGTCGCACCAGGCCTGGGGAATGCGCGTCGTGTCCACCTCGAAGTGCACCACGCGCCCGGCCCCGCGCGGCAGCGGCTCCACGCCCAGGCGCACGCACCCGTAGTGCATCACCTCGCCCAATTCGCGGTGGAATTCCTCCTGCGCCTCGGCGCTGGCGGTGACGGTTTCCTGGCACACCACCTGGGGCTTGCCCGTGCGGGGTTTCAGCCCGTATTCCCGGCCCATGCGCTCGATGAGCACCTCCAGGTGCAGTTCGCCCATGCCGGACAAGATCACCTGGCCGGTGCCCTCGTCGCGGATGACCGTCAAGGTCGGGTCTTCCTGCAGGTATTTTTGCAAGGCCTCGTCGAGCTTGTCCGATTCCTCGGCGTTGCGAGGTTCGATGGCCAAAGAAATCACAGGCTTGTACGCGGTGATCTGCTCCAGCAGGATGGGTGCGTCCGCCCGCGCCAGGGTGTCGCCCGTGCGGCCAAAGCGCAGCCCGGCGGCGGCGACGATCTCCCCGGCGCAGGCCACCTCCACCTTCTCGCGCCGGTCGGCGTGCAGCTTGAACAGCCTGGCGATGCGCTCGTCGCAGTCGTGGGTTACGTTGCGCACGGTCTCGCCCTCGGCCAAGTGGCCGGAATAGATGCGGATGAAGGACTGCTTGCGGCCGGTCTCCATGACCACCTTGAACACCAGGGCGGCCAGCGGGGCCTCCGGGTCGGTGGGGAAGCTGCGCGGCTCGTGGGTGGCCGGGTCCAGCCCGGTGACCTCGGGCAGGTCCATGGGGCTGGGCAGAAAGTCGCACACGGCGTCCACCAGGGGCTGCACGCCGATGTTGCGCAGGGCCGAGCCCGCCAGCACGGGCACGAGCTTGAGGCCGATGGTGGCCTTGCGGATGACGGCGCGCAGCGTGTCGGCGGGGATGTCCACACCGCCCAGGTACTGCTCCATCACCACGTCGTCCTCCTCGGAAAGCGCCTCCAGCAGGCGCTCGCGCCAGGGGGCGGTGCGCTTGAGCTGCTCGGCGGTCATGGGGCTGCGCTCGTAGTCCGCGCCCTTGCTCTCCGGGTCGAACACAAGGCGTTCGAGGCTCAGCAGGTCGAACACGGCGCAAAAGTCAGGCCCCTCGCCATCGGGCACTTGCAGGGCCAGCGGATTCGCGCCCAGCTTCTCGCGCATGGAGTCCAGCACAGCGGCGAAGTTTGCGCCAGGGCGGTCCAGCTTGTTCACAAAGGCCAGCTTGGGCACGTGATACGCCTCGCTCTGCCGCCACACGGTCTCGGACTGCGGCTCCACACCGCTAACGGCGCAGAACACGCCCACGGCGCCGTCCAGCACGCGCAGGCTGCGCTCCACCTCCACGGTAAAGTCCACGTGGCCCGGGGTGTCGATGAGATTGATGGTGTTGCCGCGCCAGGTGCAGGAGGTCACCGCCGAGGCGATGGTGATGCCGCGCTCCTGCTCCTCGGGCATGAAGTCCATGGTGGCCGTGCCCTCATGCACCTCGCCCATGCGGTGGATGCGCCCGGCATAGAACAGGATGCGCTCCGAGAGCGTGGTCTTGCCCGCGTCGATATGGGCGATGATGCCGATATTGCGAATTTTCGTAAGATACTTGGCGGAGATGGGTTTCCTGCTCACGGGGACCACCTGTGGTTGATGGTGTGCGATCAGCGCGCGGAGGAGAAGGCCACAGTGGACTGCATGAAAAGGTTGGGGGTAAGGCCCGGCCAGTGCCAGAGGCCAAGCTGGCTCTCGGCGACCACAACGCGGGCGGTGGTGGCGGTGGTGTTCAACGCGGCGTCAAGGCGTCCGTCCGGCACAAGCAGCACCTCATGTCCTTGGGCGGCAAAGGCGTTCCAGGCGGCATCGGCTTTTGCCACATCCACCTTGGTGGAGCGCGTTCCAGGCGCTTGCCCCGCCGCTGCAATGGACAGCCCAGCGTACAGCAGGGCCAAAGATTCCACTGGGAACTGGCCGGAGCCGTCGCGCCAGAGGCCGACGGATGCTGGCGGAGCGAGGGGCACAGCGCGAACGGAACCCCGCACGGAACCGGAAAACAGCAAGCGCCGCAGGGCCGGGCGGTCCAACACGCGCCGCACGGCGTCCGTGGCGGCGTACAGCAAAACGCCGGACGCACTGGAGCAATCGACGAGGAGGCGCTCCATCTGCGCGGGGCCAAGTGCGGCAAACCGCTCCTGCCCGGCCAATTCGCAGGCGGTGAGCAGGCTGTCCGGAATCGACGCCGCCGAGCCCAGCCGCACCACCAGCACCTCGTCGATGCCGGAGGTCAACAGCGGCATGAGCGCGGCCAAGGCCAGCGCAGGGGCGTCGAGGGGGCCGTCCAGCAGCAGGATGGC
>JAVBYL010000039.1 GCA_030824035.1 Humidesulfovibrio sp. | reverse complement strand
CAGCTGGCCCGCAAGCACGGCGTGGAGCTGCCCCTCACCGAGCAGGTCTACCGCATCCTCTATGAGGACAAAGACCCGGCCCAGGCGGTTCGGGACTTGATGACGCGGGAGTTGAAGGGGGAGTAAGAGCCCTTTCCAGAGAGAGTAGAGAGAAGAACGAAGCGGGGGAGTCCGAAAGGGCTTCCCCGCTTTAATGCTAGTGCTTAGTTCGAAACATGAAATAGTTTTTTTGCAATATCACTCGACATATTCATGCCACTACGATGGTCGCTAGCTGTTTTTGAAAGTGAGAATGTATAGCGTCCGTCATTGTTGTAAAGCATTTTATAGTGCTTGCCTTCGTCAGTGAAAGAGAACCCAAGCTCTTCAAGTGCAGACTTAAGTTTGCCATCCATATTCTTGTATGACCGAAGAAGGTTTTTGACTCTTGAAGCAATGTGATTGCCAACATAGTTATATTCGTTTGTTCGAAGCACGTCATTTATTATATGCATAACGCGACTGCCATCAAGCAAGCTACTTCTGCAAGACGACAAGCAAGACAAAATTGTATCGCGAACTTCGTTATCGTAGTAATCCTGTTCATTTCCTGATTTAAGCAAACCATTTGAATTTTGTGTCTGAGAATTTAGCCTCCTTACTTCCAGGTTTAATCTCAAAATTTCTGCCTCGCATGAAGCTATGACATCATTCTTAGCATTTATCTCACCGTCGTAAGCGGTGAGTAAAACATCAATATCTGTCTCTCCAGATTCCTTGACCTTATCAAGTTTATTTCTCGATACAACTTCTTGCAGATGAAGCCAGTTGCAGTCAGCTGCTTGCCTGCGATTTGCGAGCCCAATCTTGATATCATCTAAAATTTGCCTTTGCAGGCACTCACCGTCAACGTCACGGCGGCGATAATATAACGTTCTGCTATTACTTTCAGGCCAGTAAACACCAACCGCACCACGATATGCATTATTTGAGTTTGCCAACCGTCTCAATGCAAGAGAAAAACGCCTAGTGGGTTCAACTATAACATGGGCAAGACCAGAAGTTGTTGATGCTAATGATTTTGGATTCAACGCATGGTAATTGTCGCGTGCACAGCTGACATAAATTATCGGAAGCTTGTTCTTGGCCACACCATTGATAAGTGCGGCGGCAATATTTTCTTCCCCATCATCGAGCCAATAAGGCCTGTCAGTGACTGGTATTTGTCCATCCATTCCACCACCAAGATCGAGAATAAGTTTTCGAAAAATTCTAGGTTTACTTGGCGATGGCAGAATTACAGTTGGTTTAAGCGACTCACATAGGACTTGTATGCTTACAAAATTTTCGCCATTGGCAACTCTTGATACAATTGTTGTTGTCCAAATCAGGCCAGTATCTTCCACACGTGAATATTTGATACCCCCAATGCCTAAGTTCTTTGTTGAACCTATACCAATCATAACAGATTCATTGTTTACATTAAAGCTGTGAATACCATGCTCAATAGATGGTATTTTCTTATCCTTTGCGATTTCAGTGTGTGGACTTTTGATTATCCAATCCCATGCACAGGCCAGGACGTCGTTGATTGACTTTTCTGGAAGGAGGGGAAATTCAGAAGAGTACATAATCATATCGGACTCCTGTTTGAATTCACTTATTACCGATAGATCACCATGTCAATATATGTGTATGTAATGATTGTGTTGACCGTTTATTGCTAACTGCTTTTAGACTACAAACCAAAAAGCGGGGGAGCCCATCTGGACTCCCCCGCTTCATTTCTTCTCTTATCCCTGACTCTTAAATCCGCACAGGCAGCTTTTGCGGCAGGCCGGTGAGCACCTTGGTGTGCTCCTTGTCCACTTCCTTGTCCACAAGCGTGCGCTCGGCGTGGCGGTAGGTCAGGCGGAAGGTCAGGTTGCGCTCCCCCTTCGAATCGTCGGCCTTGTCCTCTGGCGCATACACAGCCACAAGCGCCAGGCTTTCCAGCAGCTTGGGCTTAATCTCGCGGATGGCGTTCTCCACGGCCTGGGCATGCATGGTGGCCGGGCAAATCACCGTCACATCGCGGCGGGAGGGCGGAAACACCGGCAGCTTGCGGAACGCCGGGGTGGTGGCGCGGCTCAGCTCGCGCAGCAGGTCGGCGTCCATGTCCGCCAGCCAAATGTCCTTGCGGGCGTGGTAGCCGTCCGCAATTTTGGGCTGCACCCGCCCGATGCGGCCAAGGAGCTTCACGCCGCCCTTGCCGGGCAGCTCCACGCGCACGCAGGGCTCCAGGTACGGGTGCGCAGCCTCCAGAACGTACTGTGCCGGGTTCGCCGCGCTGGTCAGGCGGTAATGCACCAGCAGGTTCTCGATGAGCCCCTTGACGTCCTGGTAGTCGGCCTCGCCCTGCTCCCACGGCCATTCCTGGGCGTGGCGCGCGCCGTGCACCAGCAGGCCCAGGCGCGAATTCTCGCGGGCCGTGGTGTCGCTTGTTTCATCGGCCACAAAGGCCTTGGCCACCTCGAACAGGCGCAAGCACGCGTTGCCCTGGGCCAGATTGTGCCGCACGTTGTTTAAGAGGCCCGGCGCAATCTCCGTGCGCAGCACGTTCTGGTCTTCGCTCAGCGGGTTGGCGATCTTGATGCGGCCTTCCACGGGCAGGTTCAGGCGGTCCAGGTCCTCGGTGCCGACAAAGCTGTAGTTGACGGCCTCGCGCAGGCCAGCGCCCACGGCCCAGGCCTTCAGGTTCTGGATGAAGCCGAACTCGGTATCGCGCATCTGCACGGAGTCCAGCGATTTCGATATCTTGGGCAGCACGGCGGGGATGCGGTCCAGGCCGTGCACGCGTCCGCACTCCTCAAACAGGTCCACCTCGCGCTCCAGGTCCAGCCGGTGCGAGGGCGAGGTGACGCGCCAGTTGGCGGGGTCCGCGTCGTTGACCGGGCAGCCCAGGCCGGTGAGGGTGGTGCGGCAGAATTCCGGGGTCAGCTCCAGACCCAGCAGGGCGTTGCAGCGGTCGATGCGGAAGCCGTGCTCGCGGGTGGCCCAGGGCTTGGGCTCGCTGGCGGCGATGCCGGTGTACACGCGCGCGCCGGAAACCTCGGCCATCAGCTGGGCCGCGCGCTCCAGGGCGAACAGGCTGCCCACCTGGTCAACCCCTCTTTCAAAGCGATAAGAGGCCTCGCTGGGCAGGGCCAAGCGGCGGGCGGTTTTGCGGATGGTGCCGGGCCGGAAGATGGCGCACTCGAGCACCACCTCGGTGGAGGTCTCGGAGATGCTGGAGTTGGCCCCGCCCATGACGCCGGCCAGCGCAACCGGGCGCTCGGCGTCCCAGATGAGCAGGTCGGACCCGAGGAGCTTGCGCTCCTGGCCGTCCAGGGTGGTGATGCTCCGGCCGACCTCTTTGTCCGGGGTGGCGGGCGCCACGCGGATGACATCGCCCTTGAGCAGGGCGCGGTCGAAGGCGTGCAGGGGCTGGCCCAGCTCCATCAAAATGTAGTTGGTCACGTCCACGATGTTGCTGATGGGCCGCTGGCCGATGGCGAGGAGGCGGTAGCGCATCCAGTCCGGGCTGGGGCCGATTTTGGCGCCGGTGAGCACGCGCGCGCGGTACACCGGGCACAGCTCTGCGTCGGCTATGTCGATGCGCAGGGCCTTGGCGGCGTCTCCGGCGCTGGCGTCCTCGCGCAGGTTCAGCGTGGGCATGGTGAGCGGCAGGCCGAAGCCAAGGGCCGCCTCACGCGCAATGCCCAGCACGGACAGGCAGTCCGCGCGGTTGGGCGTGATGCTGACCTCGATGACCTCGCGCTCAAGGCCCAGGGCTTCCGTCAGCAGCTGCCCGGGGCGGAAGCTCTCCGGCAGCACCATGATGCCCGCGTGGTCCTCCGACAGGCCCAGCTCGCGCTCGGAGCAGATCATGCCGCGCGACTCGACCCCGCGCAGCTTGGCGCGCTTGATCTCCAGCCCGCCGGGCATGGTGGTGCCGATGGTGGCCACGGGAACCTTCTGCCCCGCCGCAACGTTGGGCGCGCCGCAAACGATCTGCAGCATGTCCGGCTGGCCCACATCGACGGTGCACACGGAGAGGTGGTCGGACTCCGCATGGGGCACGCGCTCCAGCACGTGGCCCACCACGATCTTGGCGATGGACTCGAAGGGGTCGAGGATGGCCTCGACCTCAAGGCCTTGCATGGTCAGGCGGTCGGCCAGGTCCTGCACGGTGCCCTGGTAGGGCACGAACTCACGGAGCCATTGCAAACTGATGTGCATATCCGCCTCATCGCGGCTTGAGGGGGGGCGGCGGGCCTCCCCGGTGGAACAAAGACGCCCCGGTCCCCTGCCCTGCGCGCGCCGGGATGTCCGGCGGCCTGGGGCGTGGGCGCGGGGCGCTGGAATCTACGAAAACTGCTCGAGGAAGCGCACGTCGTTCTCGAAGAACATGCGCAAATCGCCGATGCCATACTTGAGCATGGCCACGCGCTCGACACCAAGGCCGAAGGCGAAGCCGCTGACGGCCTCGGGATCGTAGCCCCCCACCCCAGCCGCGTTGACGGCGCGGAACACGTTGGGGTCCACCATGCCGCAGCCCAGAATCTCCACCCAGCCGGTGCGCTTGCACACGCGGCAGGGCTCGGTTCCGATGTGCCCCTCGCCACCGCAGAGCATGCAGGAGATGTCGACCTCGGCGCTGGGCTCCGTGAACGGGAAGAAGCTGGGGCGGAAGCGCACCTTGGTATCGGCGCTGAACAGCTGGCGCACAAAGGCGGTGAGCGTGCCGCGCAGGTCGGCCATGCTCACGTTCTTGTCCACAAGCAGGCCCTCGATCTGGTGAAACATGGGCGTGTGGGTGATGTCGGAGTCGCGGCGGTACACCTTGCCGGGGGCGATGACCGCCACCGGGGGCTTGCGGCTCATCATGGTTCGCACCTGCAAGGGCGAGGTGTGCGTGCGCAGCAGGATGTTCTCCGAGACGTAGAGCGTGTCCTGCATGTCGCGGGCCGGGTGGTCCGGCGGCATGTTCAGCGCCTCGAAGTTGAACCAGTCGTTCTCCACCTCAGGGCCGGAGACGACCTCGAACCCGAGGCCGGTGAGCACCTCGCAGATTTCCTGCATGGCCAGGGTGACCGGATGCAGGGAGCCCGGCGCGGGGCGCCGGCCCGGCAGCGTGGGGTCGAACCCGGCCAGGGCGTCCTGGGCCTCGGCGGCCTCCAGCTCGGCCTGGCGGGACTCAAGCAACGCGGAGAGGGCGTTTTTGACCTCATTGGCTTTCTTGCCGGCAGCGGGCTTGTCGGCCGGGCCCATCTGCACCAGGGCGGACATGGCCTCGGCAAGCTTTCCCTTGCGGCCCAGGAACTCGACGCGCAGGGACTCCAGGTCCTTTAAACTGCAAGCCTGACCCCGGCGTGCTTCGCACTCCAGGGTCAGGCCATCGAGTCCTTCCAGGAAGGACTTGATATCGCTCACGTTTGCCGACCTAACCCTTTGCCGCCTGGGCAATCTGGGCGAACACGGCGGGCTCGCGCACCGCCAAGTCAGCCAGCATCTTGCGGTTGACGGCGATGCCGGCCTTGGTCAGGCCACCGATGAATTTGCTGTAGGACAGGCCGTTGATGCGGGCGGCGGCGTTGATGCGCACGATCCACAGGCGGCGGAAGTCACGCTTCTTCTGCTTGCGGTCGCGGAAGGCAAAGCACAGGGCGCGCTCGACGCGCTCACGTGCGGTGCGGTACAGGCGGCTGCCCGCGCCAATGTAGCCCTTGGCCATCTTGAGAAATTTCTTGTGCCGACGATGTCCGGCAACACCACGCTTAACTCTCATGCTTCATTCCTCCGAATGCGTTTAGGGGGCACGGCCAGCACTTACGTCCGGACGGCACGCGTTATTCGAAACTAAACTCTAACCGTAAGGCAGCAGGCGCTTCACAGCACCCAGGTTGGCATCGTCCACCAGGGCGCCCTGACCGAGGCGACGCTTGCGCTTCGCGTTCTTCTTGGTCAGGATGTGGCGCAGATTCTGGCGGCGGCGCTTGAACTTGCCGTTGCCGATGCTGGTGAAGCGCTTGGCGGCGCTCCGGTTGGTCTTCATCTTGGGCATGGTATCCTCCTGATCAACACGCGGGGCGCTTTGCCGCCACGATGTCTGTCGTTTGTGACGCTATTTCTTCACAGGGGTGAGCATCATCACCAGGGTGCGTCCTTCGGACAGGGAAGCCTGCTCGAGCTTGGCGATATCCTGGGTGTCGACCACAACCCGGTCCAACATGGTTTGGCCGCGGTCCTTGTGCACGATCTCGCGACCGCGGAAGAACACCGCCACCTTGCAGCGGTCGCCGTCTTCCAGGAACCGGCGAATATGCTTCAACTTCGTCTGGTAGTCGTGCTCATCCGTCTTGGGGCGGAACTTTACTTCCTTGACCTGGATGACGGTTTGCTTCTTCTTGGCTTCTTGTTGGCGCTTCTGCTGCTCATACTTGAACTTGCCATAGTCCATGATGCGGCAGACGGGCGGCTCGGCGTTGGGCGAAACCTCGACGAGGTCGAGACCCTTGCTCTGGGCCAGTGCCAGTGCTTCAGAGGTCGCCATGATTCCAAGCTGCGTGCTTTCGTCATCGACAACGCGCACTTGGGGAATACGTATCCGCTCGTTTCGGCGGACGCCATCATCCTTGGGATGCTGGTCCTGCCGTCTAGGAAAAGCTATAGCTCATCCCTCCGCGCTTGAATGGTTCAATGGCCGCCTCACGGACAATCCGGGCAGCCTCGTCAAGTGGCACAAGTCCGATATCAGCCCCGCCGCGCACACGCACGTTGACGCTGTCGGCTTCCACTTCCTTGTCTCCGATAACGAGCATGTAGGGGATTCGCTCGAGCTGCGCCTCGCGCACCTTGTACCCAAGCTTCTCATTCCGCACATCCGCTTCGGCGCGTATGCCCTTTTCCTGCAAAAACCGCAAGACTTTTTCCGCGTGGCCGTTCTGGGCGTCGGTCACGGTAAGGATTCTTGCCTGCACCGGAGCGAGCCAAACGGGGAAGGCTCCGGCGAAGTGTTCGATGAGCACGCCCATGAAGCGCTCGATGGAGCCCAGGATGACGCGGTGCAGCATGACCGGGCGGTGCTTGTTTCCGTCCTCGCCGATGTAGGACAGGTCGAAGCGCTCCGGCAGGGTGAAGTCGCACTGGACCGTGGCACACTGCCAGCGGCGCTCCAGGGCGTCCTTTATCTTGATGTCGATCTTGGGGCCGTAGAAGGCGCCGTCGCCCGCGTTGATGGCATACGGCATCTGCATGTGGTCCAGGGCGTCTTTCAGCGCATCGGTGGCGCGATCCCAGTCCTCGTCGCTGCCGATGCTCTTTTCCGGGCGCGTGCTGATCTCGGCCTCGAAGTCGAAGCCGAAGATGTCCATGATGTCGCGCACGAACTTGACCACGCCGATGATTTCATCGCGCAGCTGGTCCGGGCGGCAGATGAGGTGCGCGTCGTCCTGGGTGAAGGAGCGCACGCGCAACAGGCCGTGCAGCACGCCGCTTTTCTCGTGGCGGTGCACCACGCCCAGCTCGAAGTAGCGCTGGGGCAGGTCGCGGTAGCTGCGCAGGCGGCTCTTGTAGATGAGCATGTGCGACAGGCAGTTCATGGGCTTGATGCCGTAGGCCTGCTCGTCGATCTCGGTGAAGTACATGTTCTCGCGGTAGTTGTCGTAGTGGCCGCTCTTTTCCCACAGCTCGCGCCGGAGGATGAGCGGGCCCTGCACGAACTGGTAGCCGCGCTTCAGGTGCTCCTTGCGCTCAAAGTCCTCAAGAATGGCGCGCACAAGCGCACCCTTGGGGTGCCACAGCACCATGCCGCCGCCCACGTCCTCGTGGAAGCTGAACAGGTCGAGCGCAGTGCCGAGCTTGCGGTGGTCGCGCTTCTTGGCCTCTTCCAGGCGGTCCAGGTACACCTTGAGGTCCTTGGGGGTGGCCCAGGCGGTGCCGTAGATGCGCTGGAGCATCGGGTTCTTCTCGTCGCCGCGCCAGTAGGCCCCGGCCACGGTGGTGAGCTTGAAGGCCTTCAAGAGGCCGGTGCGCGGCACGTGGGGGCCACGGCACAGGTCGGTGAACCCGCCCTGGGTGTAGGTGGAAACCTGCTCCACGCCCAGGTCGTCGATGAGCTCGACCTTGTAGGTCTCGCCCTCGGCGGCGAACTTGGCGCGGGCCTCGGCGCTGGTCAGCTCCGCCCGGGCGAAGGGCTTATCCGCCCCGACGCTGCGGACCATCTCGGCCTCGATGGCCTCCAGGTCCTCGGGGGTGAAGGGGCGCTCGTAGTCGAAATCGTAGTAGAAGCCGTTCTCCACCGAGGGGCCGATGGTGACCTTGGCGGTGGGGAACAGTTTTTTGACCGCCTCGGCCATGAGGTGGGCGGTGGAGTGGCGGATGACCTCAAGGCCTTCGGGGCTGTCGGCAAAGACGGGCTCCAGGGTCTCGCACCCGGCGGGAACCGGGGTGGTGAGGTCCAGGAGCGCCTCGCCGCAGCGGGCGACCACGAGGTTCTTGAACTGCTTGCCAGAAAGGGCTTGCTTGAAGATGTCGGCGAGGCTCATGCCCGCTTCGACGGAAACCTGCTGACCGGCCACGGTGACTTGCACGGCGATTTCTCCTTGTGCTGATGGCCTTGTGCCGCTAACCCTGCTCGCCCCGGCGGCCCTTGGCCCGCCAGGCGGCTGACGCCAAAACGGGAAAGGGAGGCGCTTGGCCTCCCTTTCCGGTGAACTATGGTAGGCACGAGGAGACTTGAACTCCTGACCCCTTGCGTGTCGAGCAAGTGCTCTAACCAACTGAGCTACGCGCCTAAATTGCTTAAGGGAAGGTCCGTTTACCCAAACCCCAGATCGTTGTCAACAAACTTCTGCGGGCAAAGTTCATTTCGCTCACATTCCGGGTTGGATGCGCTCCACCGCCGCGCGGGCAAGGCCACCCACGCTGGCCGAAACCAGTTCCCCGTCCAGAAACATGTCGAACGTTGCCGGGTCGTCCCGCAGGGCGCGCAGGGCCGCCAGCACCTCCGCCGGGCCGCCTTGTCCGGCGCACACCAGGCCAAGGGTCCAGGCGCACAGGCCGCGGTTGGCGGCGTCCTCCTCGGCCAGCCCCAGCAGCAGCGAGGGAGCCTCCCGCCGGGTGAGCTCCGGAAAGCGCTGCGAAAGCCGCCCAAGGGCCCAGAACACCCCGCGCCGCATGGGCACGTGCTCCAGGTAGTTGCCCTCGCCCTGGCCTTCCTCGCGCACGTAGGAGGCCAGCATGCGGTGGAACTCCCCGGCCAGGCGCTCGTGCCGGGCCAGGGTCTCGCCCAGGGCCTCCGGCACGCCCCAGCCCAGGCCGCCGGATTCCTCGTTGAGCCGCCACAGGCACTGGCGCAGGATGACCCGCGCCTGCTCCAGGCCTTCGCCCGGGGCCGCGCCCGCCGCCATGCGGGCCACGGTGCGGCCAAAGGCCTCCACCGCCCGCCAGCGCACCAGCTCGTCGCGGTCGAGCAAAAGCGAGAACAGCGGGCCGGGCAGGCGCCTTGCGGGCACCGTGTCCAACTCGCTGATCCTCGTCCGCCAGTCGTCGCCGGCCAAGAGGGCCCGCACGCTGCGCTTGAGATCCCGGAAATGCGCCACGCGCCCTCCGAAAAGCTCCTAAACGTTCTTGGCTATGTCGTCGAGCAGGGTCTGGGGCACTTCGTAGCCGGACTCCTGCGCCATTTTGACGCAGTCCGCCGCCTTGGCCCACTCGCCATGCTCCGCGTGCACCAGGGCCAGGTTGTTCCAGGCCGGGCCGAACTTGGGCTGAAGCTCCACGGCCTTGGTCAGGTGCTTGATGGCGTCTTCCATCTCCCCGCGGGAAAAGTGGGCGCTGCCCAGGGTGGCCATGACCTGCACGAAATTGGGGTCGTACTTCAGGGCCTTCTGCAGGGACGCGATGGCCTTTTCGGAATCGCCCAGCTGCAGCAGCACAAAGCCGATGTTGCCCCAGGGCACGGCGAAGAACGGGCGCACCTGGGTGGCCTGGCGGTTGAAGTTCAGGCAGCCTTCCAGGTCGCCGCGCTGCAGGCAGATGCCGCCCATCTGCACATAGGCCTCGGCCAGCTTGGGCGAATTGGCGATGGCCTCGCGGAAGCTGCGCTCCGCGTCCATGAACTCGCGCTTGGACAGGTAGGCCACGCCCAGGTTGTAGTGGGAATTGCCGCACTCCGGGTTCTGCATCAGCCCCTGCTTGAGGTGGGCGATGTATTCGTCAACGTTGGCGTATTGCTGCGACATGGCGTGTATTCTCCGATGTTTGCCTAAAGTGGCGTGTTATTTCAGGGAAATGCCGTGCTCTTTGAGCAGGGCGTTGTACCAGTCGCTGAACTCCAGAATGGGCCGGACCTTCTCGACGTTCATGACCAGCAGGACCATGAACTCGGAGAGCGTCTGCATGTAGTCCGGATCGGGGATGTAGCCCAGCGTTTTGAAATACTTGTGCAAAAGCTGATGGTTGGTGTGCCCCGTACGGTCCGTGCGGATGTCGATGGGGTCGAAGGGGGCCTGGTACGGGTCCCAGTTCTCGTAGCCGATGCGGTCCACAAAGCGGCGGCGGCGTGGGCTCATGCCCTCGTACATCATGCGCTTCTGCTCTTCGACCTGCTCGGGCGTGTACATGGCCTCTTGCATGGTGCTACCCCTTGGCCTTTTTGGCGGCGGGCTTCTTGGCGGCAGCCGGTTTTGCGGCGGGCTTTTTGGCAGCAGGCTTCTTGGCGGGCTTGGGCTCCGGGCCGCCCAGGGTAAAGCTGGTGGGATTGCACCCGGAGCAGCCGCCCTGCTTGGTTTCCGGGGAACACCCGGCGCACTCGGCCAGGCCCTTGCCAGCCGTGGCGGCGGCGGGAGCCTTGGCGCGGCCCATCTGCACGGGTCCGCGCGGACGGGCGGAAGCGGCCTTGGCGGGGGCCTTGGCGGCCTGCGCCTCGGCGTCGGCCTTGGCCCCGCCCTTCTCCTTGATGATGCCCAGATATTCGTCGGTGTACTCGGTCAGCAGCGCCAGGGAGGCAGGCACAAGCAGCTCGCCCAGGCCCTTGTAGCGCGTGGGGATGGAGGCGGCCATCTCGTGGCTCAGGGCGTACAGCCGGTCCTGGATGCGGTCCAGGTACACCGTGGGGTACTGCTTGCCCGGCTCGAAGGCAGACTTGGAGCAGGTGTGCGCCTCCGGGCCGATGGCCGTGGGCACGCCGTAAATGCGGCAGGTCACCGGGCGCATGTCGTACATCTCGCACAGGCCGTCGTCTGAAAGCAGCGGGCAGCGCACGCGCGCCTTGGCCATCTCCTTCAGGATCATGGAGGCGTTCTCGCCCGCCTCCACGGCCTTCACAGCGGCCTTCTTGAGCTTGTGCACCGCCCGGTCGGCGGCATCGGCCCGCTGCAAAACAGCGTCACGCGCGGGGCCGGAAAAATTGGCGTTGAAGGCCTGGTTCAGGTACATGGCCTCCACCAGCGTCAGGTCGAAGAGGGCGTGGCAGCAGTCGCTGCAGCCTTTTTCGCAGCGTACGTTCTCGGCGTGGCGCTCGCGCACGGTGTGGAAGACCTTGTCGGCCTCGGCGATGATGACCTGATACTTCTCGAAAAATTCACTGAAATCCTGGGGCATTCGATACTCCTCATCGCGGCCGGGCGAACCGACGGCCTGAACGTCAAACTGGCTGCGGTGAATATGGGGCCGCCGGGGGCTTCTGTCCAGGGGGGCGGCGTATACAAAAAAACCGGGTTGCCCCGGCCTTGGCCCCCGCCTGCCCAAGGCGGTTCCTCATCTTACGGCTGGCCGGTGTGCGGCGCAGCGAAAATTATGGACGGAAGCGGCATGACGCCGCTTCCGTCCGCACAGCCGAGGCTGTTACATCTTACTCTTCTTCGACGGTGATGGCATCCTGCTCGCAAACTTCAACGCAGGACTCGCAGCCCAGGCACTCTTCCATGTTCACAGGAACGGCCTTGCCATCCTGAAGCTCGTAGACTTCAGTGGGGCAAACATCCACGCACTCGCCGTCGCCGATGCACTTGTCGTTATCGACAGTAACTTTGTAGCCCATTGTACCCTCCAGGTGTGTAGATAGAAACTCATTTGCTTCATGCGCCTGCGCCTTTCATCAAGGGCGTGGGCTGGTTGGGCCGGGCGCAGTCTTCTCGCTCCGCGAGCAAGCCGTCAAACGCATAGGCTCCGGGGTTGCTGATATATCCAGGTCGGCTTCCGTGTCAAGCCAAAGCGGTGTTTCACGCAGTCACTCCGCGATTTTCCGCCCGCGCGCCGCCATTTAGCGCAAGCATTCCGCGCCCCCCCGGCACGGTTGAGCTTCCCCCCGGCCTGGGCTATGCTCCGCCCACCCGCACGGGGCAAAACCGACACAAACACGAGGCCAGCATGTTCAGCACCGACGAACTGAAAAAATACGCCCGCACCCTCTGGTGGGGGCTCAACACCGCCCGCACCAAGCCTTACCAGCCCGGCGACGTCATCCTGCTGCGTTTCGACCAGCCCGCCACCCCCCTGGCCGAGGCCGTGTTCGACCTGCTGATGGACGAGGGCATGGTGCCCGTGCCCCGGCAAAACCTCACCAGCCCCATGGAGCTTTCCTACTACGGCAAGGGCAACGACGCGCAAATCACCACCGTCACCCCCGGCGACAAGGAGCTGATGCAGAACCTCACCGGGCTCATCTCCCTCATCGCCCCGGCCTCGCTCACGCACCTCTCCGGCGTGGACCCGGCCAAGATCGGCAAGGGCGCGGTGGCCCGCAAGTTCCTGCGCGAGATAATGGAAGCCCGCGAGCAGACCGGCGACTTCGGCTGGACGCTGTGCGCCTACCCCACCGCCGAGCAGGCCCGCTGCGCTGGCATCTCCCTTGAGGAGTTCGCCCGGCAGATCAAGCGCGCCTGCTTTTTGGAGGAGGCCGACCCCGCCGCCCGCTGGCAGCAGGTTTTTGAGGAAGTGCAGCGCGTGAAGCATAACCTGAACGCCCTGCCCATCGCCAGCCTGCGCATCGAGAGCGCCCACTGCGACCTGACCGTGGCCCCCGGGGCCGAGCGCCGCTGGCTGGGCGTCTCCGGCCACAACATCCCCAGCTTCGAGATCTTCCTCTCCCCCGACTGGCGCGGCACCGAGGGCGTGTATTACGCCGACCAGCCCTCGTACCGCTCCGGCAACCGAGTGGAGGGCGTGCGCCTGGAATTCAAGGCCGGGCGCGCCGTCGCCGTATCGGCCATGGAGGGCGAAGAGTTCGTCAAAAAGCAGCTCGCCATGGACGAGGGCGCGGCCCAACTGGGCGAGTTCAGCCTCACCGACCGCCGCTTCTCGCGCATCGACACCTTCATGGCCAACACGCTGTTTGACGAGAACTTCGGCGGGGCGCACGGCAACTGCCACGTGGCCGTTGGCGCCAGCTACGCCGACACCTACGCGGGCGACCAGTCGAAGCTCGACGCCGACCTCAAGAAAAGCCTCGGCTTCAACGACTCCGCCCTGCACTGGGACCTGGTGAACACCGAGGACAAGACCGTGACCGCCACCCTGAAGGACGGCACGAAAAAGGTCATTTACACCGGCGGCGAGTTTACGCTGAACTAGATGCCGCGAGGGGCGGCTGCCCCAATGGAAAGCGCCGTGGCGAGTGTGCTCGTCACGGCGCTTTTACTTTGGAGTAGTGGGGGACTGCGGAAGGCTTTTCCCCCAGGGCTGCACAGGAGGGCATAGCCCCGCCCGCCGGAGGCCTCCCCGCTATTGCAGCAGGGTGTGGTCCGGGTCGGGGAAATCGTCAGGTCCGTCCACTTCATGCTCCCCGGCTGGCGTTTGCCAGGGCGGCGCGGGCGCGCCCACGAAGGCATCGGCCGGCAGCAGGGCCAGGATGCGCTCCACCAGGGGGTTGAGGCTGGCGCGGTCCAGAGCGGTGATGGGCACGGCGCGCGGATGCAGGCGCAGCATCACCTCGCGCTGGTCGTCATCAAGCTTTTCCCACTTGTTCAGCACCTGGATGCGCGGCATGTCCGCCAGCTCCATCTCGGTGAGGATGGACTCCACCGCGGCGACCTGCTCGTCCACCTCCGGGTGCGAGGCATCGGCCACGTGCAGCAGCACGTCGGCGGCGGCCAGCTCCTCCAGAGTGGCGCGGAAGGCCTCCTTGAGGTCTGGCGGCAGGCGGCGGATGAAGCCCACGGTGTCGGTGAGGATGACCTCGCGCTCGCGCGGGAAGCGTATGCGGCGGCTGGTGGGGTCCAGGGTGGCGAAGAGCTTGTCCTCGGCCAGCACGGCGCTGCCGGTGAGGGTGTTGAGCAGCGTGGACTTGCCCGCGTTGGTGTAGCCCACCAGCGCGATGACCGGCGCCCCGGCCTTGGCCCGGCGGTCGCGGGTGGAGGTGCGGTGGCGGCGCACGTCCTCCAGGTCCTTGTTTACCTTGGTGATGCGCTCGCGCACGCGGCGGCGGTCGATTTCGAGCTTGGTTTCGCCCGGTCCGCGCCCGCCGATGCCGCCCATGAGGCGCGACATGGCCGGTGTTTTGCCCACCAGCCTGGGCAGCGTGTACTTGAGCTGGGCCAGCTCCACCTGCAGCTTGCCCGCGCGGCTGGTGGCCCTGCGGGCGAAAATATCCAGGATGAGCTGGGTGCGGTCCAGCACGCGGCGCTCCGTTGCCTCGGCCAGGTTGCGCAGCTGAGAGGGGGAAAGGTCCTGGTCGAAGATGACGATCTGCGCGCCGGTTTGCAGGCACAGCACCTCTAGCTCCTGCAGCTTGCCCTTGCCCAGGATGTGCCGTGTGTCCGCCCGCTCCACGCGCTGGATCATGCGCGCCGGGGCGGCCAGCCCCGCGGTGCGCGCCAGCTCGGCCAGCTCGTCCAGGCTGCGCTCCTGCACGCTTTTTGGCGCGGAGCACACGCTGACCAGCACGGCGCGTTCGCGGCCCTTGTCGGCGTCCACGGCCTTTTCGCCGCGGGAAAATTCGTCCTCCAACGCGCCCACCAGGGCGGCGAGGTCAACCTCGGAGCGGTCCCAGCGCACGGGCGGCAGCACGTCGTAGGGCTTGGCGCTGGCGGCGTCGGCCTCCACCGGGGAAGGCGGCAGCACGTGGGCGATGTGCAGCTGGCCCGGCTCACCGTGGCCGCCCACGGTCAGGGCGCTCACGCTGTCCAGGCGCAGGGCCACCATGTCGGTGAGGTCCTCCTGGGTGAGGGCCTCCCCGGCGAGGTGCGTGTGCAGCAGGCGCAGGCCGCGCAAACGCCCGGTGCCAAGGCGCGCGCGGGGCAGCTCGGGAATCATGATGGAGCCGGGGTCGCCCACGATGAGCATGTCCACCCGGCCCTGGCGGTCGATGAGCAGGCCCACCTGTCGGCCCACGTCGCGGCTGAGCAACGCCAACTCGCGCGCCTGCTCCACGCTGTAGCCGCCCCCGGTGGAGGGGAAACGGCGCGTGGAGAGGCGTGCAAGACGCTGGAGCTGTGCGGGCTTGAGACCCTGGATGTTGCCTTGCGGCTTCTGGGCGATGGCGGTGATCCTCCCCTGGGTCGGGCCCGCCTAGAGCGGGGTCTCGGCCAGGTAACGCGCGATCATGTCATCGTAGGCCGAGACGCGGCGGAAGGTCTCCGCTGCCAGCTCGCGGCGCAGGGCCAGGCTCACGCCGCCCTTGGCGGCGATCTCGTCCTGGATGCGCGGGTAGTAGGCCGGGTCGGGCACGACGACGATGGAATGGAAGTTCTTGGCTGCGGCGCGCAGCATGCAGGGGCCGCCGATGTCGATTTCCTCGACGGCGTTCTTGAGGTCCAGGCCCTTGCTGGCGGCATCGGCGAAATTGTAGAGGTTCACGCAGACCATGTCGAAGGCCGCGATGCCAAGCTCGCCAAGGGTCAGCAGGTGGCCGGGGTTGTCCTTGTCGGCCAGGATGCCCGCATGAACGCGCGGGTGCAGGGTTTTGACGCGGCCGCCCAGGATTTCGGGGAAGCCGGTGACATCGCTGACGCTGGTGGCCTTGAGGTCCGCCGCCACAAGCTTTTTGCGCGTGCCGCCGGTGGAGATGAGCTCCACGCCGCGCCCGGTGAGGAACGTTGCGAATTCGATCAGGCCGGATTTGTCAGTGACGGACAGTATCGCCCGCTTGATAGGAAGAAGATCCATGCACACCCTCTCTGTGTTTCCCGGACTGTGCCAGAACTCCAGGGGCAATGCAAGGCGGGCCGATTGTGCTGGTCGATTGTACGGGGCGATTGTGCTGGTCGGTTGTTCGGGCCGATTAGGCGGGCTGTGCTGTGCAAGGGAAAGCGGGAAACGGCAAAAGGGCGTGACGGGGTCACACCGAGGGTTCGCATAGGGCGCGGGGCGGGATTGGCGGCGGCGGGCCGTTTCAACAACGGTTCAGGTCCGGGCGTGCGGAAAACTCCGGCCCTGGCACACGTGGCGGCGCCAGGCGCGCGCGGCGGTTCAACACGTCAGCGGGCGTTTCCGGCTCGAGCAGTTGCAGAGCCCCCTCACGGCCTTCTCCTCTGATGTGGTTCCCCGCCCCGCCCGACCGACCGGGCGGAGCGGAAAACCAATAGGGAGGGGAGACCAGTGATTAGAGGTGCAACTGCTCGAGCAATTCCCGCGCCGCGGCGAAGTCGGGGTCGCTCTCCAGAATGCGCTCGAGCTGGGCCTGGGCGTCGTCCTTGCGGTCGAGGCAGACCATGCAGCCGGCGAGGGAGTAGCGAACCTCGCTCTTGCCAGGGTCGATGGAGAGGTAGCCCTCCAACAGCGGGACGATCTCAGTCAGCCGCTCGAGCTCGTGGCCCAGGCGGATGATGCTGAACAGCGCCACCATGTTCTCCGGGTTCTTGGCAAGGGCCTGGGCGAAGAGGTCGAAAGCCTCGACCTTCGCGCCCAGTTCCATCTTGACCAAGCCGATCCCGGCGAAAGTTTTGTCGTTGGCGTCGATGCCGTGGGCCTTGGTGTACATGCCCAGGGCGACTTCCAGTTCCCCGCGCTGAACGGCGATGGTCGCCAGTCCCAGGTACGGGTCGGGGTGAATACCGTTGGATGAGGCGGCCTTGTTGTAATAGTCTTCGGCCTTATCAAGCTCACCCATGAACAGGTAACACTCACCGAGTTCCTTGTTGATCTCGTAATCCAGATGGCTCATGGTTCCCCTCCGTTTCCCTAGTGCCCGCGTCTCCATGCGGGCGGCAAAAGTTGCAAGGCTCGAGAAGAGCCTGCCAGCACTTAGCAACATGCGTGCCAAGACGCAAAAACGTCCTGCCGGGCGCTGGCCCCTTGCCGCGTTTGCCCTTGCAACCTCCGGGCCGCCGCCCGCCCCTCCGCCCCGCTCCAACCACAAGTATAAGAAGCCGCCCTGCCCCGGCAGCGGCGCGTGGTCCGGCGTACTCAAATTATATCTTCATATTCAGCATGTTGAAACATTGGAACGCGATTTGCTTAGTGGGGTGCATGCCACGGAGCGGGCCACGGGCCCCCACCCGGCACAAACGACTGCAAGACTAGGAGGATCAAGCATGAAACAACTCTTCGAACCGCACATCCAGCTGGTGGAGAAGGTGCTCGACATCCGCCTGGAACGTCAAAATGTCGTCATGGGCAACATCGCCAACGTCAACACGCACAACTACAAGCCGCGCAAGCTCGTTTTCGAGGACGACCTCCAGAGCGCGCTGAACCTGGACGCCAAGGGCAAGATGACCCGCACCAGCCCAAAGCATCTGCCCTCCGTGTTCGACGTCAACGGCTTCCAGGGCCAGGGCATAACGGACTTCAAGCCGCGCACCGTGTACGGCGAGGACGCCGTGGACCTGGACAAGGAAATGGGCGCCATGGCCAAGAACTCGCTTTTGTACAACGCGCTGACCGACGTCATGGCCAAGAACCTGACCGGCCTGCAGACAGTCATCGCCGAGGGAGGAAAGTAACATGGATTTCATGAGTGCTCTCGACATCAGCGCCAGCGGCATGAAGGCCCAGCGCACCCATATGAACGTCATTTCCATGAACTTGGCCAACATCAAGACGACCAAGACCCCGGAAGGCGGCGCCTACCGCCGCAAGAGCGTGGCCATGGCCGCCACCCCGGTTTACAGCCCCTTCGACAAGGCCATGGAGGACGCGAAGGACCGCGAGCTCAAGGGTGTCAGCGTGCGCGGCATCATCACGGACAAGCGCCCCCACAAGACCGTGTTCGAACCCGGCCACCCCGACGCCAACGCCGAAGGCTACGTCAACTACCCCGACATCAACGTGGTTGAGGAAATGGCCAACATGATCACCACCATGCGTTCCTACGAGGCCAACGTGCAGGCCATCCAGGACACCAAGGCCATGTTCAACAAGGCCTTGCAGATCGCCCGCTAGCCGTAACCAAAGAGGAGTCACGCCATGATCGTCAAGTCCGTCGCCATGCAGGCCTACCAGACCGCGCTGAAGACCCAGCAGGCCGCCGAGGGCAACGTTGCCGCCAAGTTCAAAAAGAACGAGGCGCCCCAGAACAGCTTCATGGACACCCTCAAGGGCTCCCTGAACAAGGTGAACGACATGCAGAACGAGAAGTCGAGCCTGGTGCAGTCCTTTGCCGCCGGCAAAGACACCAACGTGCACGAACTCATGATCTCCCTGCAGAAGGCCGGACTGGCCATGAGCATGACCAGCGCGGTGCGCAGCAAGGTCCTGGCGAGCTACCAGGAACTGACCAAGATGCAGTTCTAGCCTGGCTAAACGCGCCCACACGACATTTCAAGGAGAGCGAAGATGCACCCGAAGGTAACGGAATACCTGGACAAGGCTAAGAATTTGTGGACAGCCCGCAGCATGTCGCAGCAGGTCATGATCGCCGGTTTGACGGTGGCTGTGCTGGTGGCCTTCGCCGTGGGCGTCTACATCATGAACAAGCCCGACTACAAGGTGCTCTACTCCAAGCTTTCCCCGGAGGACGCGGCCAAGGTCGTGACCATGCTCAAGGCCACCAAGGAGCCCTTCAAGCTGGAGGACAACGGCCAGACCGTGCTGGTGCAGGCCGAGAAAGTGTACGAGCTGCGCCTGAAGGTGGCCGGCGAGGGCAACCTCCACGGCCAGGGCATCGGCTTTGAAATTTTTGACGACATCAAGATCGGCCAGACCGACTTTGTGCAGCACATCAACTACCAGCGCGCGCTGCAGGGCGAGCTTGCACGCACCATCACCGAATTTCCGCAGGTGGAAAGCGCCCGCGTGCACCTGGTCATCCCCAAGAAGAGCCTGTTCATCGAGGAGCAGACCCCGCCCTCGGCCTCGGTTGTGCTGAAGCTGAAGGAAAAGGACGCCAAGCTGGACCCCAAGCAGGTCCAGGGCATCGTCAATTTGGTGACCATGGCCGTGGAAGGCCTGGACAAGAAGCGCATCAACATAACCGACCAGAACGGACGGCCGCTGTACCAGCCCGCCGATGACGACGTTGCGGGCATGAGCACCACCCAGCTGGAGCTCAAGGCCCAGATGGAGCGCAAGATCGAGCGCCGCATCGAGGAGCTGCTCACCCCGGTTGTCGGCGTGCAGAAGATCATCGCCCGCGTGAACACGGACCTGGACTTCAGCCACAAGACCATCAAGAAGGAACTGTTCAACCCCGACCAGACCGTGGTGCGCAGCGAAACCCGCAGCGAGGAAACGGTGAACGGCAAGGCCGCCCTGGACGGCAACGCCCCGGACGCCAACTTCCGCGGCGACGGCTTCACCGGAACCCAGAGCTCCCAGGACTCCGCCCGCGAGTCGCGCACCACCAACTATGAAATCAGCAAGGAAGAACAGCAGATCGTCTCCCCCGTTGGGGAGTTGAAGCGCCTGGGCGTTGCTGTTATCGTGGATGGCACGTACACCAAGGACGAGAAGACCGGGGAGATGACCTATGTTCCCCGCACCGAGGAAGAGATCACCCGCATAAGGAGCCTGGTTTCCAGCGCCGTTGGCCTGGACAAGGACCGCGGCGACAGCATCGAGGTGTCCAGCATCGCCTTTGGCGCCACGGACATGAACGAGGGCCAGAGCCTGGTGCAGAACTTCCTGGAGTTTGGCCAGCGGTTGGGCAAGCCCATCCTCACCGGCCTGCTCGTGTTCATGTTCCTGGTCTTGGTGGTGCGCCCGGTTGTCATGGCCCTTATCCGGCCCAAGGTGGCCGAGGAGGAGGTTGAGGAAGTGGCGAGTTTGCC
>JAVBYL010000205.1 GCA_030824035.1 Humidesulfovibrio sp. | reverse complement strand
GCGGAGCGCGCGCAGTACCTGCTGTTCACCGACCCGTACATCCACCTGCCCACGGTGGTGTTCACCCAAAAAAGCTTTCGGAACATCACCGGCCTGGCGGACCTGCGCGGCCTGCGCGTGGGCGTGGTGAAGGACTACGTGGCCCACACCTTCCTGAAGAACAACTACAAGGACGTGTTCACCATCGTGCCGGTGAACAACATCCAGCAGGGCCTGCACGACACGGCCTTTGGCGTGCTGGACGGCTTTGTGGAGAATGTGGGGGTGGCCTCCTACTACATTGAGCAGGAGGGGCTGCGGAACCTGCGCGTTGCCGCGGAAACGGAGCACGAGACCGCCCTGAGCATAGCGGTGCGCAGCGACATGCCGCTTGTGCACTCGGCCATGCAGAAGGCCCTGAACAGCATCCCCCAGGAGCGCAAGCGCGCCATGGTGGCCAAGTGGGTCCATACTCCCTCGCGGGAGGTGCGCACCCTGACCTGGGCGCTTTACGGCGCCATTGGCCTGCTTTCCGTGGCCGTGCTGCTGCTGGGCGTGCTGCTGCTGCGCGCCAGAAGGCTGCGCAAGGACCTTCAGGCCAAGGCCCGGGAGCTGGCCGTGGAGCTGGAGCGCGGCATGGCCTTCCAGCAGGCGCTGCAAAAAAACGAGATGTACCTGCGCAGCATCCTGTCCAACTCCGAGGCCATCATCTTCCAGGTGGGGCCGGAGGGGGCGCTGCTGTACGCCGGGGGGCGCGGCCTGGCCCGCGCCGACCTGGAGGACTGGGCCCTGGCCGGAGGCTCGGTGTTCGACCTGTTCGCCGACGACCCGGGCATGCTCACCACCCTGCGCAACGCCTTGGCCGGGCTGCGGGAGCAGTTCACCGTGCGGCTGCGCGGCGAGTACTTCCAGGGGGCCTGCTCCCCGGTTTTCGATCCTCAAGGCGAGGTGCAGTGCGTCATCATCGTGGCCACCAACGTGACGGAACTGGAGACGGTGCGCCGCACCCTGCACGCAAACGAGGACCGGCTCCGGCTGGCCCTGGAGGCCTCCAGCGACGGCCTGTGGGACTGGGCCGCGGCAACCGGGGAGTGCTACTTCAGCCCGCGCTGGTACACCATGCTGGGCTACGAGCCGGACGAGCTCCCGAGCAACATCGACACCTGGGAGGGGCTGCTGCACCCCTCGGAGCGCGCCCGCATCGTGACGGCCCAGCTGCAGACCCTGGCCAAGGGGGATGACTACACCCACGAGTACCGCATGCGCGCCAAGGACGGCAGCTACCGCTGGATACTGGCTCGCGGCAAGGTGGTGGAGCGGGACGGGCAGGGCGGCCCCCTGCGCGTGGTGGGCGTTAATGCGGACATAACCGAGCGCAAGGAGGCCGAGGACCGCTACCGGGCCATCTTCGCCAACGCGCCCATCGGCATCTTCCGCAACAGCTACGACGGCAGACCCCTGGAGGCCAACCCGGCCCTGGCCCGCATGCTTGGCCAAATTTTGGGAGATGACGGCTCCGTGCCGCCCCTGGAGGTGGCTACGGAGGTCTACGCCGACCCCACGGACCGGGAGAGGATGTTGGAAGCCTTGGCGCGGTCGCCCCAGGGCGTGAGCCTGGAGGTGCAGCTGCGGCGGCGGGACGGCGGCGTTTTCCCCGCCCTGGTCCACGCCTCGCTGCACTTTGATGACGAGGGCAAGCCGCTGTTCATCGATGGCACGGTGGAGAACATCACTGAGCGCAAGCAGGCCGAGGAGGAGACCGAACGCTGGCAGCGCAAGTTCGATGCCCTCTCGAGCGCCGCCCAGCACGTGCTGTACGAGTACGACCTGGTCAACGACATGGTGACCTGGAGCGCCAGCCTCCAAGATGTTTTGGGCTACACGCGGGAGGAACTGCAGGGCAGCGTCGACCTTTGGGCCGAGTGCCTCCACCCGGAAGACCGCGCCACCACCCTGGCGGTGCTGGACGAGGCCAAACGCAACTGTTCCAGCTTCCAGCTCGACTACCGTTTTCTGCACAAGAACGGCCTGTTCGTGTACATCTCAGAGCGTGGCATCTGCATCGCGGACAAGGCGGGCACCCCGGTGCAGATGTTCGGCATGATGCAGGACGTGACCGCCAGTAAGGCGCTGGAGGAGGCCCTGCGCGCCAGCGAGGAGAAGTACCGGGCCATCTTCAACAACGCGCCCATCGGCATCTTCCGCACCACCTTCGACGGGCTCGTTGGCGAGGTGAACACGGCCCTGGCCCGCATGCACGGTTTCGCCACCAAGGAGGAGATGCTCTCCAGCGTGCGCGACCTGGCCTTTGACGCCTACACGCACCCCGAGGACCGGCAGAAGCTGCTGCGCTCCCTGCTGGCCGCGCCACAGGGGATCCAGCTCGAGCTGCAACTCAAGCGGGTGGACGGCGCGAGCTTTCCGGTCATCATCAACGCCTCGCTCCAGCACAACGCCTTTGGCGAGCCCACGTACATCGACGGCACCATCGAGGACATAACCGAGCGCAAGCGGGCCGAGGCGGCCCTGCGCGACAGCGAGGCCA
>JAVBYL010000351.1 GCA_030824035.1 Humidesulfovibrio sp. | reverse complement strand
CGGAATGCCGATCATCATGGCGAAGGTGACGCGGTCGCGCCGCATCTGGATGAACTCCTTGTACACCATGGCCGAGAAGCGCCGGAAGCAGAACACGCCGTTGTCGCCGGTCATGATTTGGCTCATGGCTTGGCGCTCCCTTTGGCGATGTTCCCTTTGGCGATGTTCCCTTTTGTGATGTGTCCCTGCATGAGGTGGATGAAGACCTCCTCCAGGCTGGTGGGAATGCGCCGCCAGTCGAGGCCCTCGCCCTTGTGCAGGGTTTCACGGTATGGGGCGATGGCGGCCTCCAGGGTGTGCTCGTCCTGGCCGCTGACGTGCAGCGTGTTGCCGAAGGCCACCACCTGATCCACGCCGGGCAGGGGGCGCAGGGCGGCGGTGAGCTCCGGCAGCCCAGGGCCGGAGACAGCCCAGGTGGCCAGGCCGGAGTGGGCCACCAGCCCCTCCACGGTGTCCGCCGCCAGCAGGTCGCCATAGGCGATGTACGCCAAGCGGTGGCAGCGCTCGGCCTCGTCCATGTAGTGGGTACTGATGAGCGCGGTGACGCCCTCGGAGGCCAGCTTGTGCACGGCGTCCCAGAAGTCGCGGCGGGCGCTGGGGTCCACACCGGCCGTGGGCTCGTCGAGCAGGAGCAGCCGGGGCTTGTGCAGGGTGCAGGCCGAGAGGGCCAGCCGTTGCTTCCAGCCGCCGGAAAGGCTGCCCGCCAGTTGGTCGGCGAAGCGGGTGAGCCCCATGCGCTCCAGGCATTCGTCCACCACCTGAATGCGGCCCGGCAGGCCGTACATGCGCGCGGTGAAGTCCAGGTTCTCGCGCACGGTCAGGTCTTCATACAGGCTGAAGCGCTGGGCCATGTAGCCCACCTGGGGCTTGATCTCGTCGGCCTGGGTGAGGATGTCGAGCCCCAGGCAGGTGCCGGAGCCGCCATCGGGCTTCAGCAGCCCGCAGAGCATGCGGATGAAGGTGGTTTTGCCGGAGCCGTTGGGGCCCAGGAAGCCGTAAATTTCCCCCCGCTTCACGCGCATGTCCAGGCCGTTGACCACGGTCTTGGAGCCGAAGCGCTTGGTCAGGCCCGTCACGTCGATGACGTAGTCGTCGCTGCGTGTCTCGGCGTCGGTGGGGGCGTTCATGGCCTTACTTCTTGGGCGACAGGGCCAGGCGGATGTCCACGGGCTGGCCGGGGTGCAGGGCGGTGGCGGTCTCCGGCGCGGGGGTGGCCTCCACCAGGAACACCAGCTTGGCGCGGTTCTGGCTGGAAAAGAGCACCGGCGGCGTGTATTCCGCCTGCTGCGAAATGTAGGAAAGGCGCACGGGCACGGAGCCCTTGCCGCTTTCCTTGCCGCCGTCAAAGCTCACCTGGGCCTCCTGGCCGATGGTGAGCCTGCCCACGGTCTCCTCCGGCACAAAAAAACGCACCTTGATGTTGCCCGGCGGCAGCAGCACGGCGATGGGCTTGCCAGCGGGAACCCACTCGCCCTGGCTGTACAGGGTGTCGAAGACGAGGGCGGCGGCGGGCGCGGCCTGGGACTTCTGGTTCAGGGTCCAGGCGGCCTGCTCCAGGCGGGCCTTGGCGGCCTCCATCTCGGCCTGCGCGGCGGAAATTTCGTCGGTCCTGGCGCCCAGCCCCGCGGTGCTGAGGTTGGCGGCGGCCTCTCGCACCTGGTGCACCTTGAGCTCGTACTCGGTGCGCGCCTTGTCCATTTCCTCGGTGGAGATGGTGCGGGCCTCGTAGAGCTTTTGGCGGCGGGTGAACTCGGCCTGGGCGAGCTTCAGGGCGGTGTCGGCCTGGCCCAGCTTGGCGCGGATGGCGGTGAGCTCCGTCGGCCGCTGGCCCTTTTGCAGGTTGGCGAGCTTATCCGCCGCCTGCTTGAGCGAATGGGTGGCCACGGAAAGGGCCGCGCGTTCGTAGTCCTGCTCCAGCGAAAACAGCGGCGCGCCCGCCTGCACCTGCTGGCCGCGCTGGATGCGCAGCTCGGCGAGGGCCCCGGCCACCGGGGAGGCCACGTGCACGTATTCGGCCTCCACGTAGCCCTGGTAGGTTTCCTCCCCGCCGCGCCCGCAGCCCGCCAGCAACAGCAGCAGGCAGGCCACCGCCATAAGCAAGCTGGCCAGGGGCAGGGTGGCGTGGGAGCGAGTGGGCAGTGTGCGGCGTGTCACCATGGGCATAGGGTAATCCATTGGCGAGAGTTGTGTCAAACGTATGTTTGAAATGCTGTGGGCCTTGGCCTGACGGGTGTCAGGAGTCCGCCGGGGCCTTGATGTGCTCCACCAGTTCGCGGATGTGCACGGGCTGGTGGGCGAAGTTGCGCACGCAGAGCACAAGCTGGCGCGTGGCCCAGGGATCGGTGAGCTGCACCACGCTGAGGTCCATGGTCTCCTTGCAGCGCAGTGCGGCGGATTCCGGGATGATGGCGACGCCAACGCCGCTTTCCACCAGGCGGGAGGCCGCCATGAAGCCGCGCAGCCGCGCCCGGTAGTTGATGCGCTTGCCCGCCAGGGCGGCGTGGCCCTCCAGGTACTTTTGGATGGAGCTGCCCTCGTCCAG
>JAVBYL010000012.1 GCA_030824035.1 Humidesulfovibrio sp. | reverse complement strand
TTTGCGCCCCGTCCATGCAGCAGCTTCACGGCCTCAAGATCCTCGGCCTCCACCACAAGCCGCAGCGGGGTCTCGCCGTCCTTGGTCTGCGCGTCCACCTCAATGCCCTTGCCCAGGGTGAGCAGCACCCGGATCACCTCCGTGTGGTCGCGCTGGGCCGCTTTGATGAGCGCGGTGTTGCCACGCGCCTCGGGCACACTGTCCGTGCGGTCGCGGGCGTTTGGTTTTGCGCCGCGTTGCAGCAGCTGGGCCACCACATCGGCCTTTCCCATGTGCGCGGCAAGAATCAACGGTGTGCGCTCCCACTCGCCGAAGGAATCGTAGGTCACGCTGCGCTTGTTCATGTCCAGCCTGGGCGATTGCAAGAGAAGCCGGACGATCTCATGGTTCTTGTTACGCAGCGCCCAGCACAGCATGGTTTCCCGGTCATACACGCCATTCACGTCGCCGCCGCTTTCGATGGCGGCCCGGGCCCGGGCGAGGTCGCCCTTGTCGATGGCCTTGAAGAGCTCCGGCATGGGCTGGCTATCGTCTCTAATTATAGCGGCATGAAGAGGGGAGAACACCCCGCACAGGAGGAGCAACACGACGAAGACACCAAGAGCGCTCAATGATTTCACGTGGCGTTTCTCCATATTTACGGTGGTGTGTGTTTTTCTCACGGCTACGTTTGGCAGGCACTTGTCGAGCCAAACGCCTAAGATTTTTCAGACTGGTCGATGTTTACGGCTTTCGGTGGTCCATACGGCAACTGGGGGCGATTAGAAAGCATGGATTGCCAAGGTGTTCATGGCACGCCCAGCGCCCCCCGCTCTAAGGTAACCCCACGCCAAGGTTAACGCTTGCTTTGACCGGCGGTATTTGTCAAACATGCCAAGGACCATGGCCTCTCTGTCTCGCCATGGTCGGCTGATGCGCTGTTGCTCCAGATGCGAACGACGATGGGCCCATGAAGCGCGACAATCTCAAATACGACGTCAACGAATCCCCGCCCCTGTACATGCTGGTCGCCCTGGCGTTCATGCATGTGCTGCTGGTGTTCGACGCCATCATCTTCATCCCCAATGTGCTCGGCAAAACAGCCGGAATCTCGTCCGAGACGCTGACGTTCATCACCTTTGGCGCAATCATCGTCTCGGCGCTGTTCACCTTTTTACAAAGCAGAACCAAATTCGGCATCGGCTCGGGCTTTCTGCTGTTTACCGGCTCGTACAGCGCGTTTTTGCTGTGCTCGCTCGACGCTGTGAAAATGGGCGGCCTGCCGCTGCTGGCGTCCATTTCGCTCATGACCGCGCCCATCGTCTTCCTGTACACCTTCTTCATCCGCTTTTTCCGGCACATCATCACCCCGGCCGTGGGCGGCGTCGTCATCCTGCTCATCGCCGTGTCCATGGTTCCCATCGGCCTTGGGCTGTGGGCCGGTGGCGACGGCACCGCCGCCGCCGTGAGCTACTCCAGGCTGGGCGTTGGCGCGGTGACGGTGCTGACGCTGACGCTGTTGATGCTCTTCGGCTGCACGGCCCTGCGCCTGTGGAGCCCGCTCATCGCCATGGCCAGCGGCTACGGCACCGCCTTTTTGTTCGGCGAGCTTACCTTCAAACACGCCCTCAGTGCGCCCTGGTTCGGCCTGCCGCCGGTTTCCGCCTGGCCCGGGCTGGAGTTCGGCATTCAGGACATCCACTACCCGCTCATCGCCGCCTTCGCCATGGCCATGATGGCCAGCATGATCGAAAGCACGGGCAACATCATGCTGGTGCAGCAGATTTCCACCCGGGACTTCCGCCGCGTTTCCTACGACCAGGTGCAGAGCGGCCTGTACTGCGATGGGCTGAGCAAGGTGGCCGCCGGCATGCTCGGCACCGCCGTGCCCTCGCTGTACTGCGACAACCTGCCGCTCATCGAGATGACAGGGGTGGCCTCGCGGCGCATCGGGGCCATCGGGGCGGGCATCCTGCTCGTGCTGGCGTTCATGCCCAAGGTCAGCGGCGTCATTCTGGACATGCCCGGCCCGGTCATCGGCGGCTTCCTCGTGGTCATTGCAGCCCTGCTGTTCCACGCCGGGTTCGGCCTGGTCAGCCTGACCAAGCTCAGCAACCAACACGGGCTCATTCTGGGGCTTTCCCTCGTGGTGGGGCTTGTGGCTGGCGGCAAGTCGTTTTTTCCCGGCGTGCTGCCCCCGGCCCTCACCCCCCTGTTGCAGAACAGCGTCGCCGTGGGCGGGTTCACCGCCTTTGTCCTCAGCACCGTGGCCTACCTTGCGCCCAAAAGGAGCATCGAGGGGGTGTTCCGGGCGGATGTGGCGGCGCTTTCGGCCCTGCAGGAGGTTTTGGCCGCTGGGCGGGAGCGCCTGGGGCTAACGCCGGAGGAGTTCAACGTCCTGTCTTTGTGCTGTGAGGAAGTGTTTTGCCACATGACCGCACAGGACTCCACGGACCACGAGCGCACCCTGACCCTGCGCACATCGAAGACCGAGGACGGCTACTTCACGGAGATGGTGTGCGGACACAAAATGGACGACATCAACAACTTCGCCGTGCCGGAGTCCTT
>JAVBYL010000167.1 GCA_030824035.1 Humidesulfovibrio sp. | reverse complement strand
CGCGCGGGCTTCGACCGCTCGCCGCTGTACGCCGGGGTCATCCAGGGCACGGGCGCGCGGTACTGCCCCTCGGTTGAGGACAAGATCGCCCGCTTCCCCGACAAGGAGCGGCACCAGGTGTTCCTGGAGCCGGAAGGCCTGGACAGCCCGGAGATCTACCCCAACGGCATCTCCACCAGCCTGCCGCTGGATATCCAAAAACGCCTCATCGCCACCATTCCAGGCCTGGAGCAGGCGCAAATCGTCCGGCCCGGCTACGCCATCGAGTACGACTTTGTGCCACCCACGCAGCTGTTGCCCACGCTGGAAACCAAGCTCGTGCCCGGCCTGTACTGCGGCGGGCAGATCAACGGCACCTCCGGCTACGAGGAAGCGGCGGCCCAGGGCCTTTGGGCGGCGCTCAACGTGTTCTGCGCCCTGCGCGGCCGCCCGCCCTTCCTGCTCCGGCGCGACCAAGCCTACATGGCCGTGCTGGTGGACGACCTGGTGACCAAGGGCACCAGCGAGCCCTACCGCATGTTCACCTCCCGCGCCGAATACCGGCTGCTGCTGCGCGAGGGCAACGCCGACGCCCGCCTGACACCCATCGGCCGCGAACTGGGCCTGGTGGACGACCGCAGGCTGGCGCGCTTCAACGCGGTTCAAGGGCAGCTGGCGCGCACCCTGGAGGCCTTCGAGGCCATCCAGATACGCCCGGACGCGCCCACCAGGGACATCCTGGCAGGCCTTGGGGCATCCGTCCCCGGCAAGCTCATCTCCCTGGCCGCGCTGCTGCGCCAGCCGCAGATCGACATCGCGGCGCTGAAGGTGTTTTGGCCGGAGTTGAGCGAGATGGAACCAGAGGTGCTGCGCGAGGCCGAAACGCGCATCCGCTACGCCAGCTACCTGGAACGCGAGCGGGAACTTGTGGAGCGCAGCAGCGCCCAGGAGGACACCCCCCTGCCGAGCGGGCTGGATTATGCGCAAGTCTCCGGCCTCACGCGGGAGGTGGTGGAAAAGCTCACGCGCGTGCTCCCCCTCACCCTGGGCCAGGCGGGCAGAATCTCCGGCATCACCCCGGCGGCAGTGAGCTGCCTGGAAATCCACCTGAAGAAGCTGGGGTTGCTCGGCAAAAATGTCACCCGCCGGTCACAGCATTGACATTGCCCCAGACCGGGAATATTTTTAGAGTTTCTAAGGGTCAGCGCATTGCGCGACATGACGCGGCAAACAGCATTTGTGGCACCAAGACAGGAGCAGACATCTTGGACGAAGGCTCAAACGGCAGTATTCTCTCATCAATTCGGAACCTCTTTCGCAAATCGGATTCCCCCCTGGAGGAGCACTTCCGCGATGCGGTTGAGGAAGGCGAGATCAACAGCGAGGATGTGCGCATCCTGCAAAACGTCATCGACCTTGAGGACAAGCGCGTCAGCGAGATCATGACCCCCCGGCCGGACATCATCTGCGCCGAGGTGGACAGCGCCATCGGCGAGGTGGCGGAACTCATCGTCCAGCACGGACACTCGCGCATCCCCGTCTACGAGGACAACCGCGACCACATCGTCGGCGTGGTGCACGCAAAAGACGTGCTGAGCCCGCTGCTGACCCCGCAGAGCCCCCAGGCGACCCTGGCGGACCTCATGCGGCCGCCGCACTTCGTGCCCGAGACGACGAACCTCAGGACCCTCCTGCGCGACCTGCAGTCCACGCGCATCCACATGGCCATCGTGCTGGACGAATACGGCGGCACGGCCGGTCTGGTCACCCTTGAGGACGTGCTGGAGCAGATTGTGGGCGAAATCGGCGACGAGCACGATGTGCTGCGCCCCGAGGAAGTGCAGGAGATGCCCGACGGCACCATGCTCGTCTCCGGCCGCGTGCCCCTGGATGAGTTCAACGAGCTTTTCGACCTGGAGCTGGTCTCGGACCAGGTGGAGACCATAGGCGGATATTTCTGCGAATTGGCCGGGCGCATTCCCGCCAAGGGCGAAACCTTCACCATGGGCGGCTGGCGCTTTTTGGTGGAGGAAGCCGACGCCAAGCACATCGAGACCGTTCGCGCCGTGCGCGTGGCCGAGGAAGACTAGTGCCCATCGCCGCGCTCTGGATGGCCCTGGCTGCGCTGGGCGCCTGGGTGGGGTTCGCCAACCCGTACGTCCAGTTCCCCGCCGCCGTGCTGGCCCTGCCCCTTGGCCTGGCCGCCCTGGGCATGAACGCGGCCTCGCCCCGGCGGGCCTTCAAGCTGGCCTGGATCGCGGGCAGCCTGGCCTGCCTGGGCTGTTTGGCCTGGGTGTACTGGCCCGTGCACCACTTTGGCGATGTGCACTGGCTGTTGGCCCTGCCCGTGCCCGTGCTGCTCTCCATGGCCATGGGCGTGTACCACGGGCTCTTTGGCCTGGGCGCGCACTATGCGTCCAAGCGCCTGCCGCCCCTGGCCGCGCTGCTGTTCCTGGGCGTTTCCTGGTGCGTCATGGAGCTGGCCATGGGCTCGCTGCTCTCCGGCTTCCCCTGGCTCACCCTTTCCGCCGCCTTCGTCCCCTGGCTGGCCATGGTGCAGCCCGCCGCCTGG
>JAVBYL010000358.1 GCA_030824035.1 Humidesulfovibrio sp. | reverse complement strand
ATGGCGGCACGCCTCCTCCTCCCCCCACGGGCGACGCCGCCGTGGGTGAGGGCGAATCTGGCCGCATGAGCCTGTTCAGCCACCTGAACGACCTGCGCAAGCGCCTGACGCGCTCCGTGCTGGCCGTGTTGGTGGGCTTCCTCGCCTGTTACGCCTTTGCCGGGCACATGCTCAAAATCCTCATGCAGCCCATGCTGAATGCGCTCCACCAGAGCCATTTCATCTATACCCTGCCCACCGAGGCCTTCTTCGCCGAGATGTGGATCGCCTTCCTGGCGGGGCTTTTTGTCGCAAGCCCGTACATCTTTTATCAAATATGGAGCTTCATCGCTCCGGGCCTGTATTCCCATGAGCGCCGCTGGATCATCCCCATCGCCCTGTGCTCGGCGATCTTCTTCGTGTCCGGCGCGCTTTTCGGCTATTTCGTGGTGTTCCCCTTCGGCTTCGAGTTCTTCGCCAGCTACGCCAGCGACATCCTGTTCTTCACGCCCAAGCTCGACGAGTACCTCGGCTTTGCCCTCAAGCTGCTGTTCGCCTTCGGCATTGTGTTCGAGCTGCCGCTGTTCATCTTCTTCCTGGCGCGGCTCGGCATCGTGAGCCATGTGGGCCTGCGCGCCAAGCGCAAGTACGCCATCCTGGGCGCGTTCATCGTCGCCGCCGCGCTCACCCCGCCGGACGCCATCAGCCAGACCATGATGGCCGTGCCCCTCTGTGTGTTGTACGAGGTCGGCATCTGGGGCGCGTACTTCTTTGGCAAGAAGAAGCCGCAGGCCGAGGAACCTCCAGCTGAGGCTTCGGCGTAGTCCGCAAGCCAGTGGGATTGGGGCAGCGGGAATGCCTAAAGGCCCACAGCGCCTTGACAACCCCGCCATCCTCTGTTCATTGGGGGGGAGTCCATTGAATGGTAGTTCATTGGAGGAAAGTTCATTGGGGCGGGGTCAATTGACAGGGGGTGTTCCCCCGGCCATTGCCCGGCCAGGCGCAGAGCAAGGAGAGTACCGTGGCACAGCGTAGTTCCGCCATCGCGCGCACCACAAAGGAAACCGACATCCGCGTTGCCCTCGTCCTGGAAGGGGCGGGCAAGACGGAGATCGCCACCGGCATCGGCTTTGCCGACCACATGCTCACTCTCATGAGCTTCTGGGCGGGGTTCGACCTGACGCTCTCCTGCAAGGGCGACCTGCACATCGACGCCCACCACAGCCTTGAGGACATCGGCCTGACCCTGGGCCAGGCCCTGGCCGAGGCGCTGGGCGACAAGTCCGGCATCACCCGCGTGGCCAGCGCCAAAGTGCCCATGGACGAGGCCCTGGCCGAGGTCATCGTGGACCTCTCCGGCAGGCCGTATCTGGTATATGCCGACGACCTGCTCCCCGCGCTCATCGCCGGGGAGGAAAAGGACGTTTGGCGCGAGTTTTTCAAGTCCCTGGCCCAGCGCGCCGGGATGAACCTGCATATTCGTTTCGAGTACGGTAAAAATGGCCACCATTTGCTGGAAGCCGCGTTCAAGGCCCTGGGGTTGGCCCTCAGGCAAGCCGTCCAGGTGACCCGAAGCGGCGCCACCAGCACCAAGGGGAGCGTTGACTGATGCCTAAGCGCACTATTCTTTCCATTCTTGCTCTGGTTTGCGCCGTGGCGTTGTCCGCCTGCGCGCCCAAACCCATCACCCCGCAGGCGCGCCCCATGGGCAAAATCGCCGTGGCGGCCTTCTCTGCGCCCAAGTACAATTGGGAGCTCCTGGCCGGGTATCTGCCCGAGGAAGGCAAGGGCGTGAAGCAGGAGATCCTGGCCAAGCTCGACGACGACCTGAGCCAGGCTCTGCGCGCCCACGGCGTCAAAAGCTACATCACCCCCGCGGCCACCCGCCAGTGCCAGGAGATCGTGGTCTTCGAGCGGGCTGGCAAGAGCCGCGAGTCCGCCTGGGCCTACTGGCTCAACGTGGGCCGCTGCCTCCCGGCGGACTTCATCCTTGTGCCGCAGGTGCTGTCCTGGAAGGAGCTGGAGGGCGGCGGCAACCCGGCCTCCGTGGTCATGGACCTGTACCTCCTGGACGTGCAGGGCCAGCGCGTGGTGGCCCGCTATCACTTCGACGAGACCCAGAAGGCCCTCACCGACAACCTGCTCGACATGGGCAAGTTCGTGCGCCGTGGAGGCGAGTGGGTGAACGCCGAGGTGCTGGCCAAGGAAGGCATCGAGGCGGGGCTGCGGGAGATGGGCCTGTGATTCTATTTCCCGCCGTCGACATCAAGGACGGGCGCTGCGTGCGCCTGTCCCAGGGCCGCGCCGACGCGGTCACCGTTTTTGGCGACGACCCCGCCGAAATGGCCCTCACCTGGGTTCGCCAGGGGGCCGAGTGGCTGCACGTGGTGGACCTGGACGGCGCCTTCAGCGGCCTGCCGCGCAATTTTGACCTGGTGAAGCGCATTTGCGCCGAGGCGAAGATCCCCGTCCAGCTGGGCGGGGGCATCCGCGACATGGCCACGGCCAAGGCCTACGTGGAGGCCGGGGTGGCCCGGCTCATCATCGGCACCGTGGCCCTGGAGCAGCCGGAGCT
>JAVBYL010000080.1 GCA_030824035.1 Humidesulfovibrio sp. | reverse complement strand
CGCGAGGCAAAGAATGTGACAGATTGGGGCACGCTTTTCGCGGGCGTGTCCGTGTCCTCCTGGGTGGGCGTGCTGAGCGGCCTGGGCCTGCTGGTGGGCTTTTTCCTGCGGCCCGCCCTGGTGTTTCTGCTGCCCCTGGTGGTGCTCAGCCTGTTCAGCCTCAAGATGGGCGTGCGCTTCTCCATGTTCGGCGGTCCCGCCTTCGCCCTGGGCCTGGGCCTGGGCCTGCACTGGACGCTCAAGCTGCTCATCAACCGCACGGGCGTGAACCCCCGGCTGCTCACCCTGGCGCAAATCCTCGTGGCTGGCGGTTGCCTCATCGGCTATGCCGCAGTGTATCGCAGCTACAACCCCACGCCGGTGGTGGCCACGCCCCACGCCCAGGCGCTCCTCAAGCTCAAGGCCCTGGCCCCCAAGGACGCCGAGGTGTGGACCTGGTGGGACTTCGGCTACGCCACCCAGTATTATGCCGAGCGCATGACCCCCATCGACGGCGGCAAGCACGCCGGGCGCGACATCTATCCCACGGCCCTAGCCCTCACCACGCCCTCCTTCCGGCAGGCGGCCCAGGTCGTCACTCTTTCCGCCTCCCTGGGGCACGACCCGGCCAGCCGCTGGGACACCCTGCCCGCGGCGGACGTGAAAAGCGCCCTGGAGAGCATGGCCCTGGTGGACCAGCCCCAGGAGAAGGCCCCCAAGCAGTACTTTGTGGCCTGCTGGGAGAACGTGGGCCTGCTGCACTGGATCAGCTACTATGGATCCTGGGACTTGGTGACAGGCAAGGGCGTGAACGCCAAGATCCAGCAACTGCACGAGGCGTTCAACGTGGACGCGGCCCGGGGGGCGGTGGTGTTTCGCGGCGGCACGGCGCCCGTGCCGGTGAAGAGCGTTGACTTCTTGTCCACCAAAGGAACGCGGCGCACCAGCTTCCCCATGAACCAGGGCGCTCCGCACCTGATCATCAATGACGCCACGAAACAGGCCATTCTCATGGACGACATGGCCTACAACAGCATGGCCGTGCAGCTGCTCGTCGGGGACGTGACCCGGCCCGAGCAGGCGCGCTACTTCAAACTCGTGCACGAGGGCTTCCCCTACGTGCGCATCTACGAAATCCTTCCCCCGGCCAAGGAGGCCCAGGGACAGGAGGAGGCCTTCAAGCAATGAGCATTCCTTTCATCGACCTGAAAACCCAATACGGCCGGGTGTCCGGCAAGGTGCAGGAAGGCATCGCCAAGGTGCTGGACAGCGGCGCGTTCATCAACGGTCCGGATGTCATCCGCCTGGAGGAGCGCCTGGCCGAGTACTGCGGCACCCGCTACGCCGTGGGCTGCGCCTCCGGCACGGACGCGCTGATGATGGCCCTCATGGCCCTGAACGTTGGCCCCGGCGACGCCGTGTTCTGCCCGCCCTTCACCTTCATGGCCACGGCCGAGGTTCCCGCGCTGCTCGGCGCCACCCCGGTGTTCGTGGATGTGGACCCGCAGACGCTGAACATGGACCCCAAGAAGCTGGACGCGGCCATCCGCGCCGTGGAGTCCGGCGACGCGTCCCTGCACCCGCTGCCGAAGAATGTGGGCAAGCTGCGGCCCAAGGCCGTCATCCCCGTGGATATCTTCGGCCTGCTGGCCGACTACCAGGGAATCCTCGCCGTTGCAGCGGAGCACGGGCTCTTCGTCGTCCAGGACGCGGCCCAGTCCTTCGGGGCCACGGTGGAGATGAGCGGGGCCACCCGCCGGGCGGGTTCCTTCGGCTCCATCGCCTGCACCAGCTTTTTCCCGGCCAAGCCGCTGGGCTGCTACGGCGATGGCGGCATGTGCTTCACCGACGATGCCGACCTGCTGGAGCTGCTGCGTTCCGTGCGCGTGCACGGCCAGGGCCGCGACAAGTACGAGAACGTGCGCCTGGGCATCACGGGCCGGTTGGACACGCTGCAGGCCGCCGTGCTGCTGGCCAAATTCGAAATCTTCCCCGACGAGGTGCGCCTGCGCCAGGAGGTGGCCGCCCGCTACGCCGTGCTGCTGTCCAAGGTGCCGGGCCTGACGTTGCCGGTGGTGCCGCAGGGGTACATTTCGGTGTTCGCCCAGTACTCCGTGCAGGCGCGCAGCACCGCCCACCGCGACGAGCTGCTGGCCAAGCTGGCCGCCGCCGGGGTGCCCACCAGCATCTATTACCCCAAGCCGCTGCACCTGCAGTCGGCCTTTGCCAATCTGGGCCACGCCCTGGGCGACATGCCCGTGAGCGAGGCCGCCGCGTCGCGCATCTTCAGCATCCCCATGCATCCGTACCTGGAGGCCGGGGTGCAGGAAACCATCGCCAAGGCCATGCTGGGCTAGGCCGAGGCACAGGCGGGGGGGGCATGCGGATACTCTGGCGCACATTGCCGAAGCTGGCGCTGCCCGCAGCCCTCGGGTTGGGCATTGCCTACATGGGCACGGGCTTTGTGCCGCGCCCGGCGCCCAACCTGCGCCCGCCGGAAGAACTGCGCGCCCTGGGCCAGGCCTACGACGAGGAATCGCCGGTGCGCGCCATTTTGGAGCGCAACGTGCTGCAGCTGGAAACGCC
>JAVBYL010000148.1 GCA_030824035.1 Humidesulfovibrio sp. | reverse complement strand
GGTGCGGCCCCCCGTGCCCCTTGCGCCCAAGCCCCACCTGCCCGGCAAAAGGCCGGACAAGGAGCGCTTTGCCGACGTGCCGGGGGGGCGCGTGGTGCGCAAGCAGGCCACGGGCATGCTATTCCTGTTCGGGCATGGCCCCATGCACCAGGCCGTGCCCAACATCGCCATCGGCCCTTGCGCGGCCAACCGCAACCAGCTGGTGAACTTTTTGTGCTCCCGGTACATGGAGCGCCGCATGGCCAAGGGCTGGCTGCTGGGCCATGCCGCGGGAGTTGTGCTGGGGGGCAGGGCCTTGGCCCTGTGCGGCTTTGCGGGCATGGGCAAGTCCACCCTGGCCCTGCACCTGGTGGCGCGTGGGTTCGATTTTCTCAGCAACGACAGGGTGCTGGTGGAGCCTGGCGATTTGGCGTCAACTGGGGCCGCCGTGCTGCACGGCATTCCCAAGCACCCGCGCCTGAACCCCGGCACCGCCCTGGGCAACCCGGCCCTTGCCCCGCTGCTTTCCTGCGCGCTGCCGCCCGCCGCCCGCGCGGCCTATGCCGACCTCGGGCCCGAGGAACTGCGCGTGGTGGAGGACAAATACGACGCCCTCATCGACGAGTGCTTCGCGCCGGTTGAGGGCCACAGCCGCTTTACCCTGGCCGCGCCCCTGGCCGGGGTGGTGGTGTTGAACTGGACCCACGGCGGCGGCCCGCTGCAGGCCCGGCGCGTCACCCTGGCGGAGCGGCCGGACCTGCTGGAGGCCTTCCGCAAAACGCCGGGCGTGTTCTACCTGCCCCAGGCCCTGGCGACTCCTTCCCAGGGTGGCAAGGCGCGCCTGGACATGGCGGATTACGTGGCGGCGCTGGGGCATCTCCCGGCCCTGGAGCTGGCGGGCGGGGCGGACTTCGAGGCGGCCACGGCGGCCTGCGTGGAATTTCTGGGCGTTGCGGCGCCCGCAAACGCCTAAAGGACAAGGACGGCGATATGAGCGGCAACACCTTCGGCACCCTGTTCACCCTCACCACCTTTGGCGAATCCCACGGCGTGGCCCTGGGCGGCGTTGTGGACGGCTGCCCCCCCGGCCTGCCCGTCACCGAGGCGCTCATTCAGAAGGAGCTCGACCGCCGCAAGCCCGGCCAGGGCGGCCCCGCAGCCACGGCCCGCAAGGAGCCGGACGCCGTGCGCCTGCTCTCCGGCGTGTTCGAGGGGCAAACCACCGGCACCCCCATCGGCTTCGTCATCGAAAACACGGACCAGCGCTCCCGTGACTACTCAAAAATCAAGGACATTTACCGGCCCGGCCATGCGGATGTGACCTTCGACGCCAAGTTCGGCCAGCGCGACTACCGTGGCGGCGGGCGTTCCTCCGGCCGGGAGACCGTGGCCCGCGTTGCTGGCGGGGCCATAGCCCAGGAGCTGCTGCGCACCGCTGGCATCCATGTGCAGGCCGGATCCATCGAGCTGGGCGGCATCCCGGCTGCCGGGCGCGATTTCGGCGGGGCGCTGGCGCGGCCCTTTTTCAGCGCGGATGCCGACGCCGTGGCCGCCTGGGAAGACCGCGTGCAGCAGGTGAAGGCCGAGGGCGACACCGTGGGCGGCGTGGTGGAAATCCGCGCCAGCGGAGTGCCCGCTGGCCTGGGCGAGCCGGTGTTCGACAAGCTGGACGCCCGGCTGGCCTATGCCCTCATGGGCGTGGGCGCGGTGAAGGCCGTGGAGATTGGCTCCGGCAGGCAGGCCGCGCGCATGCTGGGCAGCGAGAACAACGACCAGATGACCCCGGACGGCTCCGTGTCCAACAACGCCGGCGGCATTCTTGGCGGCATCTCCAGCGGCGAGGAGATCGTGGTGCGCGTCACCGTGAAGCCCATCCCGTCCATCGCCAAGGAGCAGCGCACCATCAACAGCAAGGGCCAGGCCGTCACCATCACCGTTGGTGGGCGGCACGACATCTGCGCCATACCGCGCATTGTGCCCGTGCTGCGCGCCATGACCCTGCTGACCCTGGCCGACCTGCTGCTGTTGCAACGGCGGATGGGGAAATAAGCGGGGAGAGAGAATAGCCTCCGGCGGCTGGAGGGACTCGTCCCTCCAAACCTCCCGCACACGCACGGAACCGTTCCCGGCGCAAAACCGCCAGGAGCGGTTCCGTGCTTTGGGAAGGAAGGGGGAAGAAGGGGCGAGGCGATATGGGGAGGTTAGGGCTGTGACCAGAGACGCTGGAGCGCCGGGGCCGTGTTGAGCAGGATGTCCAGGTAGTCCAGCTCCATGTCGAGCATCTCGGCATCGCCCTTGCGCAGCCACTCCGAAAGCCAGCCCAGGCGCGAGGCCAGCACCATGCCCGGCAACAGCCGCAGGTGCTCCGCGCCGATGCCGCCCCGGCGCAGCCCCAGGATGAGGCCCAGCACGAACCCCCGCCCCAGCGCGCTGGGGTGCTCGAACCCCGCGCAGCCGATGCAGCAGGCCGCATCGTACAACAGGGGCCGCGCCCCGGCGAACTCCCAGTCGATGACGGCGCGCAGGCTTGCCTTGCCCCAAATGGCGTTGAGCGGGTGCAGATCGCCGTGGGCCAGCACGGGCGGCTGGGCGGCCAGCAGCGCGGGGAGCTGCTCCAGCGC
>JAVBYL010000322.1 GCA_030824035.1 Humidesulfovibrio sp. | reverse complement strand
CACGCTGTTCAGCCGCCGCACCGAGGTGCGCAGCAGGCTGGGGGACAACCACCTCGGCCACGTGTTTCCCGACGGGCCCAGGCCCACGGGCCTGCGCTACTGCATGAACTCCGCGGCCCTGCGCTTTGTGCCCAGGGAAAATATGGAAAAGGAAGGCTACGGCAGGTATTTGACCCTGTTCAAGTGATCGAGAAACCAGGAATAAGGAGCCTTTGTGGACTACTATAACCCTGACGACCTGGCCAAGTTCGGTGACATCGGCAAAAGCGCCCCCGAGGCGGCGAAGAAGTTCTTCGCGTATTACACGGAGGTCTTTGCCGAGGGGGCCCTCACCGAGCGCGAAAAGTCGCTCATCGCCCTGGCCGTGGCCCACGCGGTGCAGTGCCCCTACTGCATAGACGCCTACACCAACGCCTGCCTGGAAAAGGGCTCCAACCCCGATGAGATGACAGAGGCCGTGCACGTTGCCGCGGCCATCCGAGGCGGGGCAACGTTGGTGCATGGGGTGCAGATGCGCAACATACTGGACAAAAAGGCCTTCTAGAGAGGGACATGGACGCAACAAGTTTCGCCGACACCCTGGTTGGGCACGGTTTGGAGTTGCGCAAGAGCCGCCCGGACACCCTCCAGGTCAACGTGGGCTATGCCTGCAACCTGGCCTGCCGCCATTGCCACCTGGAGGCCGGTCCGCAGCGCACGGAGATCATGGGGCGCGAGGTCATGGACGAGGTTGTGGCCCTGGCCCGCCGCGCGCCCTTCGCCTTGGCGGACATCACCGGCGGCGCTCCGGAGCTCAACCCGGACCTGCCGTACCTGCTCGAAGGCCTCGCCGGGCTCACCCCCCGACGCATCCTGCGCACCAATCTGTTGGCCCTGGAAGGCCGCGACGCCCTGCTGGGGCAACTTGCCGCTGGCGGCTGGAGTCTTGGGGCCTCGCTGCCCGCCACAAACCAGGGCCAGGTGGACGGGGTGCGCGGGGCTGGGGTGTTCGAAAAAAGCCTGGAGATGCTCGCGCGTCTCAACGCCCTGGGCTGGGGCCAAGGCCGGGGAGCCGGAAACGGAGGCGGGCTGGAGCTGCATTTGGTCAGCAACCCCGCCGGGGCCTTCCTGCCCCCTTCCCAGGCCGCCGCCGCAAAGACCTTTCGGCAGGCCCTGGACCGCCGGGGCATCGCCTTCGACTCGCTCATGACCTTTGCCAATGTGCCCCTGGGCCGCTTTCGCAAATGGCTGGCGGCCTCCGGCACTCTGGAGTCCTACGAGGCCACGTTGCGCGAGCGCTTCAACCCCGCCGTGGTTTGCGGGCTCATGTGTCGTGGCATCCTTTCCGTGGGCTGGGACGGGCGGCTGTACGACTGTGACTTCAATCAGGCCCTGGGGCTCGTCTCCTGCGTTTCGGTGCTGGTGAGCGACTACCGGGAACACCCGCCCGAGGGCGCGGAGGGACCGCTCATCCCCGTGGGCGACCACTGCTACGCCTGTACCGCCGGTTCCGGCTTTACCTGAGGCGGTGCCGTGGCGGCCTAGTTCAGGCCGCTTTCTATACCGGCTCTCGGGGCACGCAGGCCCGGCCCTTGAGCCCGAACACATAGTGCAGGGCCTTTTGCACCGTGGGGGAAAAGAGCTTCTCGCCGATGACGCGCCCGGCCACCGCCTTGGCCGATTCCGTCCGCGAGGGGTACGGGTGGACGGTTCCCGCCAGGGTGGTAAGCGAAACCTTGCCCGAGAGCACCACGCCCCACTCGCCCAGCAGTTCCCCAGCGCCGTGGCCGACAATCTGCACCCCCAGGGGGTTGCCGTCCGTTCCCAGCAGCAGCTTCACGAGCCCCTCGGTCTCGCCCTCAGCCCTGGCCTTGTCGTTGTCCGCAAAGCGCTCCGTAACCACCCGATATTCCAGGCCAGCCTTTTTGGCCATGGTCTCGTTCATACCGATGTGCCCCAGGCCGGGGTCGGTGTAGCTGCACCAGGGCAGCCAAGTGTAGTCGGCCTTGCGCGGCAGGCGGAAGATGGCGTTCGCAACCACCACGCCCGCCTCATACCCCGCTGCGTGGGTGAACTGGTACTGGCCCGTGACATCGCCGCAGGCGAAGATGTGCTTTTGGCTGGTGCGCAGGCGCGCGTCCACGACAATGCCCTTGGGACTGAACTCCACCCCGGCCTGTTCCAGCCCCAGGCCTTCGACATTGGGCGTTCGGCCCAGCGCCACAAGCAGGGCATCGCCTAACAGGACCCGCGCCGCTCCAGCCTGGTCGAAGCGCACCACGCTGGCCCCGTTTTCCTGGGCAACGCCCGTGAAGCGCGCGCCCAGGTGGAAGCGCACGCCCTCGGCCTCCAGGCTGCGTTGCACCAGGGCGGCCATGTCCGCATCGTCGCGGGAAAGGATGCGCTCTGAGCGCTGGATCACGTCCACCTGCGAACCCAGGCGGCGGAAGGCCTGGGCAAGCTCCACGGCGATGGGCCCGCCGCCCAGGATGATGAGCCGCTCGGGCAGGCGCTCCAGGGAGAATATCTCCCGGTTGGTCAGGTGCGGGGTTTCCGCCAAGCCGGGTATGGGCGGCAGCTGCGCCCTGGACCCGGTGGCGACGACCCATTTTGCCGCGCTGAC
>JAVBYL010000336.1 GCA_030824035.1 Humidesulfovibrio sp. | reverse complement strand
TGGGCGCTACAGGAGGCGGAGTTTTGCCCGCCGCAGTGCCGGGGCGATAGTCACGCGCGGCGGAGCGGTTGGAGGTGCTGCTGCCGCTTTTGTACTCGATGGCGAAGATGGTCGCCTTGGCCTTGAAGCCGTCCACAAGCTCGATGGTGCAGGCCTTGTTGGCCTTCTCGAAGATCAGGATGCTCTTCTGCGAGCGCACGGTGGAAACCTTCTTCCAGCCGTCCTTGGTCATGTTGTTCAAGAAGAAGTTGATGAGATCATCGAACACGACGCGGCCCTGGAACACCTGGATGCCGGCCTTGAACTGCTGCGTGTCGAAGGAAAAATCATCACTGGCAACGTGCTCCATGCCGTTGGGCACCAGCACGTCGTCGAAAAGATAATAGTAGTTGGGGTTTTCGTAGCTCTCGGCCTGCGGGGCGGTGCCGGTGGGGCCGCTGTCGACATGCTGCCCGGAAGTGGCGGCGCAGGCGGGGAGCACCACCAGGGCAGAGGCGAGAACAAGGGGTTTCAGGGACCAACGCTTCATGGCGCAACTCCTTATGCAGTGTGCATGTTGATAGCTTGGAAGCCTACACGAAGGCTTGGGAATGCTCAACGCCCCAAAGGGGGGCAGAAAAGACCGGGCGGGAGATCAGTCAGCGTAACGCTTCAGCACGTTCTCCAGCCTGTCGCGATCATCGCGCAAGCGGCGAATCTCCACGTCCTGGGCGGCAACACGCGCCTTCAAATCGCTCACATCGCTGCTCAGGGTCAGGGTGATCTCCTCCATGAGGGCCACCTTGGACTCGGACTTGCGCACGCGGTCGTCCACCGTGCCCATGAGCGCACGCACCTCGGACTGATCACGCTGCGCCACGCGCTTGAGGTTGCGCGCAAGCAGCACAAACCCGTTCTTGAGCTTGCCGATGTCGTTCTGGTGCGAATCCAGGGAGGTCTTCTGCTCGGCGATCTTGTCCAGCGCCTCGGTGAAGTGGCCGATGGACTCCGCCAAGGCCGTGGAAAGCGCATCGGTCAGCGCGGCCGTCAGGGCCTCGCCAAGGTGAGGGGCCAGGTCCTGGGCGACTGCAGGCAAGGCGATGGGCTCGGACGCGGGGCCGACCTCGATGGTGCGCGGGAACTCGCGCCGCAGAATCTCCTCGATCTCCGAGGTGATGCGCCCCTGGCCATACAGCTCGGCCACGCGCTCAAACACCGCGATGGCGGCGTTATCATAGCGCATGGCGCGGCCCAGGCGGCGGCCGGGCAAAAACTCCTTGAACAGCGACGCATAGCGCCGCGCCGTGGGGGCGGGGATGCTCGTCAGACGCGCAATGTCATTGAGAGCCAATAGTTCCATGAGCCGCTCATATCAGGATCAGGGCGGATATCAAGGAAAAAATGGCGCAGGGCCTTGATTGAGCCCCCAGGAGCAGCGGAAAAATGAGAAGATCACGCCCATGCGCCATCAGATCATCGTCACCATCTTGCCCGGCAAGCGGGCTTTGGGTACTATGCCGCAAATGATGCAGCACCAAGCCGACCCCGACGCGAAACGCCCCGCGCACATCCCCCCGGACTATGCCCTGGCTGACTACGTGTACGCCCTGCCGGAGCAGAACATCGCCCGCCACCCGGCCCCGGCGCGGGACGGCTCACGCCTGCTGGTACTGGACCGCAAAAGCGGCGACGCGGCACCAGAGGCCTTTGCCTCGCTGCCGGGGATCCTGGCCAGGCGCTTCCCCAAGGGCGCGCTGCTGGTGGCCAACAACTCCCGCGTGTTCCCGGCGCGCATCTACGGCAAGCGCGCCACGGGCGGTAGGGTGGAGCTGCTGCTGCTCACCCCCTTGCCCTGTTTTCACGTGGAACATCTGCCGGATGGACGCCTTGCCGCCCAGGCCCAGGCCCTGGTGCGCACCGCCAAGCGCATGAAGCAGGGGGAGGCCGCCCAGTTTGAGCACGGCCTCACGGTGACGCTCCTGGAACGCGGCGAATATGGCCGCTGCCAGGTGCGCCTGGAGTGGGCGGGGGACATCGGCGCCATATTGAATGAAATTGGGCACATGCCACTGCCGCCGTACCTGGAGCGGGAGGACGAACCCGAAGACCGCGAGCGCTACCAGACCATCTACGCCAACCCGGACAAGGCCGGGAGTGTGGCCGCGCCCACGGCTGGCCTGCACTTTACGCCGCAGGTGCGCCAAGAACTGGCCGAGGCGGGGTTCCAATGGGCCGAGGTGACACTATACGTCGGGTACGGCACCTTCAGCCCCGTGCGGGCACAGGACATCCGTGAGCACGCCATGCACGCGGAATACGTGGAAGTGCCCCAGGCCACGGTGGAGGCCATACGCCAGGCCAAGGCCCAGGGCATCCCGGTCATCGCCGTGGGCACAACCAGCGCCCGTAGCCTGGAGGGCATGTTTGCCGCACAGGGGACCGTTGCGCCCTTCGCCGGGGAAACGGACATCTATATAACGCCCGGCTACGGCTTCGGCGTTGTGGACGCATTGCTGACGAATTTCCATTTGCCAGAATCAAGCCTGCTGATTATGGTTTCCGCCCTGGCAGGCCGTGAAAACATCATGGCCGCGTACGCCAAGGCGCTTGCCGAAGGGTTCCGCTTTTTCTCCTA
>JAVBYL010000187.1 GCA_030824035.1 Humidesulfovibrio sp. | reverse complement strand
CTCGGCGCGCTCCTGCTCCAGCTTGCGGCGCTCCGCCTCCAGAATCGCCAACTGCTCGCGCAGACGGTTTTCCTGCGGGGCCTGGGCCTCCTTGAGCTTCCTGGCGGCCTCCGCGTCCAGCTCCTTGCGGCGGCGTTCCAGCTCGGCGCGCTCGCGTTCCACCTGCCGCTTCTCCGCCTCCAGTCCGGCCAGGTACTCCTTGAGCTTCTGCTCCTGGGCCGCGATCCTGGCGTCAGCCTGGGGCAGTGGTTGCTGGGCGTAGTCCCCAAGCGGCGCGGCCCCCCCGGCGATGTAATAATAGCCCGCCACGGAGGACGACTCCCAGGGCACCTGCTTCTTGCCGGTGTCGTTCATTACGCCGATGCGCACGCGCTTGAACACTTCCTCGATGGGGATACCGGGCGTGCCGATGTTCGCCAGCAGGTGCTTGGTGTACAGGCCGTTCTGGCCCTTGCCGTCGCTGGCGACGGAGTTGGGCGCCGTGGCATAGGCCACCATGGAGCCCGTGGGCGCATCCATGCGCGCAAGGCCCTGGTCCACGCTGCGGAAGCTGCGGGCAAAGGGGTTGTTGCGGCAGGCGTCGAGGATGACGATGTTCAGCTCATTGCCCGCGTCCTCCATCTTGCCCAGCACCCGGCCAGCGTCCACGCACTCGAACTTCGCGTCGGACTCGCTGGCCAGCCGCGCGCCGATGGGCACAAGGTAATTGGCCCCCTGCACCTGGATGCCATGCCCGGCGTAGTAGAAGATGCCCACGCCGCCGCGCTTCAGCCGGGTGCCGAATTCGCGGATGGACTCCTCCATGTCGCGCATGCCCGCGTCCACCTTGAGCTGCACATCAAACCCCAGGCGCTGGAGCGCCTTGGCCATGTCGCGGGCGTCGTTGGCGGGGTTCTTGAGGGGTTTGTCCTTGTATGCGGAGTTGCCGATGACCAGCGCATACCGACCGCTGGCTTCCGCCTGGGCCAGGCCCGCCGCCAGGGTGAGCAAGATAAGAACGCAGAGCGCAAATATGGGTCGTTTGAGCATGGACGTGTGCCCCCGCTTGCACATGGATTTCCGCCTAGGACTAATCGACTACCCGCCCCCTGGCAACGAAAACGGCCCGGACGCAGCCGTGCTGGACATCTATAGTGCCAGAGCATACCTTTTCAGCAACAATGCCCTCTCCCCACACAGCAAAAACGAGGCCAGACACGTGACACTCGACACCGTGCGCAAATGGTTCCGCCACCGCCACAAGCCCCGCCTCGGCGGGCTGGAAATCCTCAAGTACATCGGCCCCGGCATGCTGGTCACCGTGGGGTTCATCGATCCCGGCAACTGGGCTGCCAATGTGGCCGCCGGGGCCGGTTTCGGCTACTCGCTGCTGTGGATGGTCACCCTGGCCACGCTCATGCTCATTGTGCTGCAGCACAACGCCGCGCACCTGGGCATAGCCACCGGCCTGTGCATTTCCGAGGCGGCCGTGGCGCACCTGCGGCCAACGGCGGCGCGCTCCCTGCTAGGTTCGGCCATGCTGGCGGCGGTGGCCACGGCTTTGGCCGAACTGCTCGGCGCGGCCATTGCGCTGAACATGCTCTTCGGCATGCCCATCTGGATAGGCACACTGCTCACCACGTCCTTTGTGGCCTGGATGCTCTACTCCAACTCATACAGGCGCATTGAAAAGATCATCATCGCCTTTGTGTCGCTCATCGGCCTTTCCTTCATCTACGAGCTGACCCTTGTGAACATCCCCTGGGGCCACGCCGCGGCCAGTTGGTTCACCCCCAGCTTTCCCACCGGGTCCATCCCCATCATCATGAGCGTGCTGGGCGCGGTGGTCATGCCTCACAATCTTTTCCTGCACTCGGAGGTCATCCAAAGCCGCCAGTGGAACCTGGAGGACAAAGAAGTCATCCGCCATCAGCTCCGGTACGAGTTCGCGGATACGCTCATGTCCATGATGGTCGGCTGGGGCATCAACAGCGCCATGATCCTGGTGGCCGCTGCCACCTTCTTTTCGCAAGGCATACAGGTGGACGCGCTGGAACAGGCCCAACTCATGCTCCGGCCCATCCTTGGCGATGCCGCCGCCATCGTTTTCGCCCTGGCGCTGCTCATGGCCGGGCTTTCCTCCAGCGTCACCGCGGGCATGGCTGGCGGCAGCATCTTCGCTGGCATCTTCAGCGAACCCTTCGACATCAAGGACAGCCACAGCAAGTTCGGCGTGGGACTGACGCTTTTCCCCGCCGCCCTGGCCATCATGTTCATCACCTCGCCTTTCCAGGGGCTTGTGGTCTCGCAAATCCTGCTCAGCATCCAGCTGCCCCTCACCATCTACCTGCAGTTGCGGCTCACCTCGTCCCGCAAGGTCATGGGCGAGTTCGTAAACACCCCCTGGCACAACACCGTGCTGGTCAGCATCGGCGGCATCGTCGTCGGGCTCAACATGCTGCTGCTATGGGACACGTTCTTCGGGGGGGTGGCGGGTTGATTTTCCGCCTATGAATGCCTACTAGATAATGAGGAAAAGCGAGGCGTCATGATAGAATCCTTCCCCTTCGAAATCACCGAATACGGCCCGGACGGTCCGCGGCCTGTCTCCATAGAGGCCATCCGCGAGGTCCCGCTCACCAT
>JAVBYL010000349.1 GCA_030824035.1 Humidesulfovibrio sp. | reverse complement strand
ACCCCCAGTGTCGTGTCAAAGTGCCGGAGTCGGACTGTAAGCCGGGTTTTGTGCCCCGCGCCCTTGTGGGGAGCGGGCAACCGTCATTCCTCTAGGATGGCCGTTACCGACCACCTCAAGCAACCTACCCGGAGACAATTGGCCGGGCCGGCCTGCCTCCCTATTTGGTCTTGCTCCGAACGGGGCATGCCTAGCCGAGCGTGTCGCCACGCCCGCTGGTGGTCTCTTGCACCACCGTTTCACCCTTACCGCCAAGGTCCCGAGGGACTAAGGCGGCGGTCTGCTTTCTGTTGCGCTTGCCGAGGATCGCTCCTCCTGGGAGTTACCCAGCGTTCTGCCCTGTGGAGCCCGGACTTTCCTCTCCGCCCTTTTGGGGCGCAGCGACGGTCCGTCCAACTCCGGTTTTCAAATGGTGCGCGGCGGTTTAGGCCTCGTCGATCTTGGGCGTGTGCTCCACCCAGTAGATGATGCGCTGGCAGTTGGGGCAACCCAGGATCTGTTTGCCTTTCTGCAATTCGTTGAAGGACTGGGGCGGGATCTTGATGTGGCAGCCGCCGCAAACGCCCTCGGTGACGGAGACGATGACCGGCTGGTCGATGCGGGAGCGGATGAACTCGTAGCGGCCGAGGATGGGGGGCGGAACGACCTTGCCGGCCTTGGTGCGGCGCTTGTTCAGGCTGTCCAGGCGGCCCTGGGCCTTGCCGATGCGCTCATCGAGGGTGGCCTTCTTGGCGTCGTAATCGCCCATCAGCCCTTCCATCTCGGTGTTCACTTCCTTCATGGCCTCGTTCTGGCGCTCAAACTCTTCCATCACCGCGATGCGCTCTTCCTCGCGCAGGCGGTTGAGCTTTTCCATGCTGTCCATTTCGCGCATCATGGCGTGGTACTCTTTGGTGTTGCCCACGGCCATCAGCTTGTTCTTGCTCTTCTTGATCTTGTGGCCGTCGTCCTCGATCTCCCCTTCCAGACGCTTCTGCTGTCCGGTGAGGATATCCAGGCGCTCCTGCACCTGGGCCTGGCGCTCTTTCAACTGGGTCAGGCGGTTTTCAAGGTCGGAGAGTTCCAGGGGGGCCTGGCGCACCTCGACCTCGAGGATGCGGATTTCCGCGTCCACGGCCTGCAGGACCACAAGCTGCTCGATCTGTTTCTGATACATGCGTCACCTCGTGTTTCCCGGCAGCTCACTTGTGCCGGAGATATATTGAAATCCGCGCGCCCTCGGCGGCTGGCCTAGGCCAGCACCCGGTAGGAGAACGGGTTCCTTCCCGCAAAAAAACGCACCTCGGCCTCGCCCTTGGCGGCCTCCTGGGCCTCCTGGGCGAAGAGGCGCATCATTTCCTCTTCCAGTATGAAATGCCCCACATCAAAAACCAGCCCTGGGGTTTCCTGGGCCGGGTGGTGCTTCACATCGCCGCAAATGAACACATCCGCCCCGGCGGCAAAGGCGGCGGGAATGAGCGAGGCGCCGGAGCCGGTGGTGTAGGCCACGCGGCAGACGCTGTCCGTGCGCGGCCCGCACTCGGCCCAGGCGACGCCCTTGGCTTTGGACTTGCCCGTGGTGGCAAAGGGCTGCTGCACGCTGAACAGCGTCTTTTCCAGCAGTTTGGCGAAGGCCTCGTAGCTCATGGCCAGGGGCAGCTCGCCCACTTGGCCGTAGCCCACGGTGGCGGCGGGGGCCTCCAGGCGGCGCACAAAATATTCTGGCCGGGTGCTGAAGGCGGCGATGAGCAGCTGGTCCACCTCGGGCCAGGCGCGTTCCTCACACATCACGCGCACTTCGCCCGCGGCGGACTGGGAGATGGCCAGCACGCCGGGCGCCTCGGACAGGGGCCGGGCCTCGCGCTCGGTGATGCGCGCCGGGGCCTGGAAAAAGACCTCGCGCGCGGGAAAGCTCTGCACGGGCTCAAGGGTGCGGGTGTTGGTGAGGCCCAGAGCGCGGCCAAGCCAGAAGGCCGGGCCTTCGGGGCGGCAGTCCAGGCTGGTGTGGGCGGTGTACAGCCAGGCGCCGGCGGGCAGAAAGAGGCGCAGGGCGTCGAGGTATTGCCCCGGCGTGGTGGGGGCCTGGGGCTTCATGTACAGCGGGTGGTGGGTCACCACGAGGTCCGCGCCCCAGTCCAGGCACTGGGCCAGCACGCCGGGCAGGGGGTCGAGGGTGACGGCGATCTTCTTCACGCCATCGCGGGTGCCGCGAATCTGCACGCGGGAGTTGTCCCAGTCGGCCTGGTAGGCCTCGGGAGCCAGCGTGCGCAAGAGGTCCAGAGCTTTGGCGATGTTCATGCGCCCCCCGGAAACGAAAGATGCTCCCGTAGGGATTCCCCCAGGGAGCATCTGTTGTCCGCCTTCTGTGTGGTGGCAGGGATGATCTGCTGTTTCGCCGCGCCGCGTCGTGTCAATCGGTCATCCTTGTTGTGCTGGTGCGCCGTCAGTGGCGTTCTGGCCGCGATCCGGACCTCGTGTGGTCATCCGGCTGGCCGCCGCGCTCTCGGTGGTGGGCCAACCAGGGGTCGAACCTGGGACCATCCGGTTATGAGCCGGGGGCTCTACCAACTGAGCTATTGGCCCGAATCCGCCCGAGCAGAATCACATACCAGGAACATTTCCCGTCGTCAAGGCCGCCCTTTTTCCCGG
>JAVBYL010000350.1 GCA_030824035.1 Humidesulfovibrio sp. | reverse complement strand
GCACGTTTCCGCGTGCAAGCCCCACGCCCCGGCCCAGGCTGGGAGCGCCCGCCTGTTGGTCACCTGCCCGGACCGCTCCGGCATCGTGGCCGCGGTGAGCGGCTTTCTGCATCAGCGCGGCGTCAACATCACCCATTCCGACCAGCACTCCACCGACCCGGAGGGCGGCCGGTTCTTCCTGCGGCAGGAGTTCTACCTGCCGGGGCTGGAGGGCCGCATCGACGAGCTCGCCCGGGACTTTGGCCGCGAGGTGGCGGCCAACTACGACATGAAGTGGCAGCTTGTTTCGGCCCGGCGCAAAAAGCGCATGGCCGTGCTCGTCTCCCGCCAGGACCACGCCCTGATGGACCTGTTGTGGCGCGTGGGGCGCGGCGAAATGCACGCCGAGGTTCCCGTGGTCATCAGCAACCACCCGGACCTGGGCCGCGCCGTGGAGTCCTTTGGCGTGCAGTTCCAGCATGTGCACGTGCCCGAGGCGGGCGACGCCCCGCGCACGCGCGGCCTCTCCATTCCGGAGGAGCGCATGATGGAGATTTTGGACGGCCAGCCGGGCGGCCCGGTGGATTTCATCGTGCTGGCGCGCTACATGCGCATCCTCACTCCGGCCTTCGTGAAGCGCTTTCCGCAGCGCATCATCAACATCCACCACTCCTTCCTGCCCGCCTTCGAGGGGGCCGACCCGTACCGCCGCGCCAGCGAGCGGGGGGTCAAGCTCATCGGCGCCACGGCGCACTACGTCACCGGCAGGCTGGACAAGGGCCCCATCATCGAGCAGGACGTCATCCGCGTGTCGCACCGGCACCGGCTGGACGAACTCAAGCTGCTCGGGCGCGACATCGAGCGCCAGGTGCTCTCCCGCGCGGTGCGCTGGCACCTGGAGGACCGTGTGCTGGTGGACGGCAACAAGACCATCGTCTTCGCCTAGGCGAGGGGAACAGGGCCGCCTTTTGGCGGCCTTTTTCTTTGACGGGGGCTTAAGCGGGTTCGACTGAGCTAAGCGGCTGCACGGGGGCTAAGCGGGCTCCGCCTGAGCTAAGCGGGCTCCGCAGGGGCTTCCTGCACGGCGCCGGGAACCGGCGGGGGCGGCGCCTGCGGCATCACGCGGAACTTGCCCAGAATCTCCGCGAGCTTGGCCTTCACGTTCTGCGTGGTGCGGGCCACCTGGGCCAGGTCGATGACCACCAGGAAGTCGCGCCGCAGCGGGGCGCGGTCCCACAGGGCGCGCACCAGCGCCTGGAGCGGCTCCTCCAGTTGCAGCACCTGCATCAGCGAGCTCAGCTGCTGCACGTTCTTGGTCTTGAACAGCAGCATGTCGCCACGGGTGGGGTCCTGGGTCCACAGCTGGCTTTTGCGGATGCGCGTCATGCCGCGCGAGGCCAGGGCGTCCACGGCGGGCACGGGGCAGCGCCGGGCCGAAACACTGCGCACCGTCACCTTGGCGCCCTCATCGCGGGCTTTCTCCCGCAGGTGGCCCACAAAGGCGCTCTCCAGCAAAAAGAACAGCACGCGCTCCAAAGACTCAATGGACAGCCCCTGGGCCAGGGCGCGCACGGCGTCCAGTTCATCGGAGCGCAGGGAGCCAAGGGCGGCCAGGAACTGCTCCCGCGACTGGCTGAGCACCAGAATAGCCCCCAGGGCCAGGGCCACGCTCTGTTCCATCAAAAAGGGCAGGGGGTGCTTCTCGTCCTCCGGGTGCGGCTGGCCCGCCGCCCGCGCCTGCATGGACCGATACAGGCTCTTGGCCACGGGGTCCATGCACACGATGAGCGCGGCGCTTTCCACATACTCCAGCAGCAGCTCGCTGGGCAAAAACGCCAGCCCCTTAAGCAAGCAGGCCTGCACCACCTTGCGGCGGGCCTGGCTCTCGCCGTCGTCCGCGCTTGCGGCCTCGAAGGCGGCCTGCACGCGGGTCTTCTCGATGACGCCCGGCGAGTCGTGCAGGGTGGCCAGCACGTCGTCGAACAAAAAGCGCACCACCACCTGCTGGCCGTCCTTGGAAAGCTGGAACTTGCCGGAGTCGGTCAGGTGCTCGTAGCCATCGGCCACGTGGTTGGCGATGAAGCGTTCGACGAATTCGCGCCAGAAGCCCTGGTCGAACTCGTTGTTCTTGATGATGTCGCCAAACTGCGAGAGGCCCGGGCCACCGAAGTGACGCATGATGAGTTCTTCGAAGTTGTCGGTGGTGAGGCCCATGGCGAACACCATGCCCTGCACGCTCTTCATCAGCAACGACTCGGTGTTGCGCGCCTGGGCCGTGGCCAGGCTCAGGGCGGCCTCGTCGCCGCCGGCCAGTTCCTTGTCCAGACGGTTGAGCAGCAGGGGAAAATTGGCGGCCAGCTTGCGCAGCACGGCATCGGCGGGGTGGTCCAGGCGGCGGCACAGGGTGTTCACGATGCTCTGCTGCTGCTTTTCCAGCAGCGGATACTCGCTGATGCCCCCGCTGTTGACGGCGATGAAGGAAAGCAGCAGCTCGCGCTCCAGCACCTCGCGCATGGCGCCGCGCTCCTTCAGCGGGCGCAGGGCGGCGAAATAGGCGTTCAGGCGGTCGGGCCACTCCGGCCTGCTTCCGCGCTCCATGTGTGGCCCTTCCGGCTCGTGCTGCTCCACCCTCTGCCCCCCTCGCCGCTACAACAT
>JAVBYL010000389.1 GCA_030824035.1 Humidesulfovibrio sp. | reverse complement strand
CAGCTGGCGCTCGTCGCCCCCGGCGTAGTCCAGGCGGTAGGGCGCGCTGGCCAGGCCCTGGGTGGGCAGGCCGAGCAGGATGTACGTCATGGCGCTGTTGCCCGCCACGCACAGGCGCAGCGGGGGGCGGCCATGGTCCGCGCTGTCCATGGGGGCGGCCAGGTGGATAATTTGACGCAGGCGGTCCAGCACGAGGTTGGCCAGGATGCCCTGGCCTCCGGGGCGCGCCGCAAAGGCCAGGCGGGCCATCACCTCGCTGCCCAGGCCCATCTGCGGGTTGAGGCCCTGGCCGCTGGCGAGGACTGCGCAGGATGATGAGGCGCCCTCGGCGTGGCAAACAGACCAATGGATGCTGGTGGTGCCCAGGTCCACCGCCAGCAGCAGGGGGGCGGCGGCGTCTGTGGTGGCCGGGGCGTCGCCGCGTGTCTGGCGGGGCTTGGCGGAACGTTTGGGCTCGGGCAGGTCGATGTCGCACCCCGCGGCCGGGTGCAGGCAGGAGAGCCGCCAGCCCAGGCCAACGGCCTCCGCGCCCAGGCGTTTGGTTTCCTCCGTAGTGGGTGCTGGCGCGGGCGAGAGGTAGCGCACGCGGCACAGGCCGCACTTGCCTAGCCCGGCGCACAGCGGCACGCCCTCCCACAGCCCCGCAAGGAATATGCCCTGTGCGAGGGTCAGGCCATCGGCGTCGGGCAGTTCCAGGGCTTGGCCCTCGTGTGTGCGGATGCGGATCATGCGGTTCCTTATTGTACTCTTTCGGCGTGTCGCCCGCTACGGCTTGCGCGGCAGGCGCACGGTGAAGGTGGTGCCCTTGCCCACCTCGCTCTCCACGAAAATTTGGCCCTGCATGCCGCTGACGAGGTTGTGGCACATGGACAGGCCCAGGCCCGTGCCCTGGCCGGGCGGCTTGGTGGTGAAGAACGGGTTGAAAATCTTTTTCAGGTTTTCCGGGGTGATGCCGCTGCCGTTATCGCGGATGAGGATTTCCACCACCTCGTCGTCGGCCCTGGCGCTGGCCTCGATGCGGCCGCCGCTTGGCACGGCGTGCAGGGCGTTGGTCATCAGGTTCAGCACCACCTGGCGCAGCAGCGGGGCATCGGTGCGCAGCAGGGGCAGGTCCTGGGGCAGGTCGCGCACCAGGGTCACGTTCTTGTACGAGGCCTCCTTGTCCACCAGCCGGGCCATGTCGTCGATGAGCCGCACCACGTCCACATCCTGCAACACCGGCTCGCGCTTGCGGGCGAAGTCCAGCAGCTTGTGCGTGATGTTCTTGCAGCGGTCCACCTGGGCGCGCACCTCGCGCAGGGAGTCGCGCACCTCGGCGAAGTCCGCGCCGTGGCGCGTCTCGGCCTCGCCAACCAGATGGGTGGCCCACTCCGTTTCCTGGGCGATGATGGCCAGCGGGTTGTTGATCTCGTGGGCGATGCCGGCGGAAAGCTCGCCGATGGCGGCCAGCTTTTGCGACTGGATGAGCTGGTCGTTGAGGGAGGCGCTGGCCTCCTCGGCCTCGCTCAGGCGTTTCATGAGCACCCGTGCGGAGTAGGCTGCCAGAAAAAGCACCGCGCCCACCAGGATGGCGGCCAGGGGTGGCGAGGCGAAGGTTGCGGCAACTGCCAGGGCCGCCAGCACCGGGGGCACGAGGAAGTGCAGCCACAGGGAAACCTTGTTGTCTGACCAGACGCGCGTGCCCATGGCCCTGGAGAGCAGCCCCTGCGGCTGTGCGGGATCGTGCTCGCTATCCCTGGGCCTTGGCATTGAGTTCCTTGCGCTCGTAGGCCTTGCGCACCTTGTCCAGCAGGTCGTCGAAGTCCGCGGGCTTGAGGATGTAGTCGTACGCGCCCAGGTTCATGCCCTGCATGCCCGCCTCCAGCGAGGCGTGGCCCGTGAGCATGATGACCTCGGTGAGGGGCGCGATGCGGCGGATCTCCTTCAGGGCCTCCAGGCCGTCCATGCCCGGCATGCGCACGTCCAGGATGACGACGTCGAATTCCTGCTCGCCCAGCAGGCGCAATGCTTCCTTGCCGCTGCTGGCGATGGTGATGGGCATTTTGCGGATGCCGAAGCGTTTGGCCATGGTCTCGATGAAGTCGGCCTCGTCGTCGACCATCAGAATGCGGATGCTCATGGATGCGCTCCTTTGTGGGGGGCTGGTGCTAGTCCCTGCGCAGGGGGAGGGTGATGATGAACGAGGCGCCCTTGCCTTCCTCGCTTTCCACGGTGATGCGGCCCCCAAGCTTTTGGATGATGCTGAAGCTGATGGTGAGCCCAAGCCCCGTGCCCTCGCCCACCTTCTTGGTGGTGAAGAAGGGGTCGAAGATCTTGTCCAGCTTGTCCTTGGGAATGCCGGGGCCGGTGTCGGTGACGGAGATGACGACCTCGTGCGGGTCGAACACCGCCCTGGTGCGCACAGTGATGCTGCCGTCCTTGCCGATGGCGTCGATGGCGTTGTCGATGATGTTGAGGAATACCTGCTGCAACTGGGCCGAGTCGCTGGCGACGAAGGGCAGGTCCTTCTGGAAGTCGGTGCGGATCTCGATGGCGCGGTACCGGGCCTCGTTTTCCAGGAAGGTGATGGTCTGGGCCAGCACCTCGTTGAGGTTGATGTCCTCGTGGATGGGGTCCAGGCGGCGGGCGAAGCCCAGCAGGCGGTGCGTCACGTCCTT
>JAVBYL010000013.1 GCA_030824035.1 Humidesulfovibrio sp. | reverse complement strand
TAGGCCGCGTCCACCTTGCAGGCGCACACCTTGTGGTAGTCCTCCAGCCTGTCGATGACGTTGTGCGGGCCGACCAGATCAAGGATGCCCGCCCGCTCGAACTTCTCGCGCACGTAGGGCTGCAGGCCGCACAGGATGACGCGCTTGTTGTTCTTCTCCATGTTCTTGATGATGTTGCGGAAAACGCTGATGCCCGTGGCGTCCACGAAGGGAACGTTGGGGAAGCGCAGCAGCACCGTGGTGAAGTCCACGTTGATGGAGGAGATGATGCCCTCGATGCGCTCCGCCGCGCCAAAGAAGAACGGCCCGCTGATGGTGTAGACCACGATGTCGGCGTTGCAGCAGCGGTCGAACTCCTCGATCTCCTCCGGGGTGTGCGTATGCGCGTAGCCCTGGGGCAGCGCGGAGCCGCTGTCGTCGCCGCCGTAAACCAGGCGCGTGGCGGAGTCGTCCATGCCGACATGCACGGAGTTGGCCATGCGGCCCATGAAGATGAGCGAGGCCAGGCCCACGCCGATGTTCACCGCCACCACGAGGTCGGCGAACACGGTGAGGCTGAAGGTCATGAGCAGGATGGCGATGTCGGCCTTGGGCGCGGTGCGCAGCAGGTCGGCAAAGTGCCGGGCCTCGCACATGTTGTAGGCCACTACGAACAGGATGGCGGCCATGGAGCACAACGGAATGTTGGCGGCCAGCGGGGCCAGGAGCACGATGGTGAGCACAACCACCAGGGCGTGGATGACGCCGGACAGCGGGCTGGTGGCGCCGTTCTTGATGTTGGTGGCCGTGCGCGCGATGGCGCCCGTGGCCGCGAACCCGCCAAAGAACGGGCACAAAATGTTGGCCAGCCCCTGGCCGATGAGCTCCTGGTTGGAGTTGTGCCGGGTGTTGGCCATGCCATCGGCCACCACGGCGGAAAGCAGGGACTCGATGGCGCCGAGGAAGGCGATGGTGAAGGCCGGGCCGATGAGCAGGAACAGGTTGTCCATCTGCAGGTCGGGCAGCTCCGGCATGGGCAGGGTGCTGGGAATGCCGCCAAAGGCCGTGCCGATGGTGGCCACGCCGGGGAACTGGAAAGAGCTTTGCAGCAGCGTGACCACGACCATGGACACCAGGGGCGAGGGCACGCGCTTGATGACCTTGGGGCTGATGAGCAGGATGGCCAGGGCCAGCACCGAGAGCATGGTGGTTGCGCCGTGCAGTTGTCCAAAGGACCCGGCAAGGGCCAGGAACTTCTGGTGGAAGTGCTCGCCCGTTGCCGCTGGCAGGCCAAAGAAGTCCTTCCACTGCCCCACCCAGATGATGATGGCGATGCCGCTGGTGAAGCCCACCGTGACCGGGCGCGGGATGAACTTGATGACCCCGCCGAGCTTGGCCACGCCGAAGCCCACAAGGATGACGCCCGCCATGAGCGTGGCTATCTGCAGCCCGCTTATGCCGTATTTTGCGGTGATGCCGGAGAGGATGACGATGAAGGCGCCGGTGGGCCCGGCTATTTGCAGGCGGCAACCGCCGAAGACGGAGACGATGATGCCGGCGATGATGGTGGTGTACAGGCCTTGCTCCGGCTTGGCGCCGGAGGCGATGGCGAAGGCCATGGCCAGGGGGATGGCGACAACGCCGACGACGAAACCGGAGAGGATGTTGTTGACGAGATTGCTTCGGTTGATGAGACCGGCTCTCTTGGCCTCAATCCAGGCTATCATAGGCAGATACTCCTCCGCCGCACCGCAGTTCATGCGGCGCGCGCACACTCTGAGCGTCTTGGTCGGGTATCCTCGACCGAGGGGCATGCTCCACCCGTCGCGGCCTGTTGTCAATGAGGAAGTGCACAAAAAAAGAGGGGGAGCCGTGGCCCCCCCTCGTCGTCAGTCGGCTCGCAGGCCCTAGCCTGCAACCGTCGGGCACATCATGAGCGCCTGGTCGATGCAGTCCTGGGGCAGTTCGTAGTTGGTCAGGTCGCCGCGCAGGTAGGCGTCGTAGCTGGCCAGATCCAGCAGGCCGTGGCCGGAGTACAGGAACACCACGGTGGAGCCGGGCTTGGCATTCTTGGCCACATCAATGGCGCAGGCGATGGCGTGGCTGGTTTCCGGCGCGGGCAAAAAGCCCTCGGTCTTAAGGAACAGCAGCGCCGCCTCGAAGCACTCCTTCTGGTAGTAGGCGCGGGTGTCCACCAGCCCCTCCTCCACCAGGTTGGACACGATGGGCGCATCGCCGTGGTAGCGTAGGCCGCCCGCGTGGATGGGCGCGGGCATGAAGGCATGGCCCAGGGTGTGCATCTTCATCAGCGGGGTCAGCCGGGCCATGTCACCGTAATCGTAGCGGAAGCTGCCGCGCGTGAGCGTGGGGCAGGCCTTGGGCTCCGCGGCAACGAAGGTGATGTCCTCGCCCTTGAGCTTGCGGGGCAAAAACGGCAGCACCAGGCCGCCGAAGTTGGAGCCGCCGCCAACGCAGGCCACCAGATAGTCCGGCTTCTCGCCGATCATGGCCAGCTGCTTCTCGGTCTCCAGGCCAACGATGGACTGGTGCAGCAGCACGTGGTTCAGCACGCTGCCCAGGGTGTACTTGGTGTCGTCGTGGGTGGCGGCGTCCTCCACGGCCTCGGAGATGGCCAGGCCCAGGCTGCCCTTGCACTCCGGGTCCTTGGCCAGCATGGC
>JAVBYL010000228.1 GCA_030824035.1 Humidesulfovibrio sp. | reverse complement strand
GTCATCATCCAGGCCGCCATCGGCAACAAGATCATCGCCAAGGAGCGCGTGGCGCCCTTCCGCAAGGACGTCATTGCCAAATGCTACGGCGGCGACATTACCCGCAAGCGTAAGTTGTTGGAAAAACAGAAAGAAGGCAAACGCCGCATGCGCCGCATGGGCAACGTGGAAATCCCGCAGGAGGCCTTCCTGGCCGTGCTCAAGGCTGGCGACGACGACTAATCCCCATGGAAACCAGGGCGTGCACCCCCCGCCCCGCAAGGAACCAGAATGAATCCCAGATGGCTCAAGACGCTCAAGGAATACGTGGAGGCGCTCATCGTCGCCGCGGTGCTGGCGCTGTTCATCCGCGCCTTTGTTGTGCAGGCCTTCAAGATTCCCACCGGCTCCATGCTGGAAACCCTGCAGATCGGCGACCAGCTGCTGGTGAGCAAGTTCCACTACGGCGTCAAGCTGCCCTTCACCGAGCGCGTCCTCATCCCCGTTTCCGAGCCGATGCGCGGCGACATCATTGTTTTCGAGTACCCCTTTGACGAGGTTTTGGACGCCACGCGCCCCAACCTCAAGGATGTGGACTTCGTCAAGCGCATCGTGGGCCTGCCCGGCGATACGGTGGAGATCCGCGCCAAGGAGGTCTTCGTCAACGGCCAGCCCGCCACCGGCCCGTACGTGCAGCACGTGCGCGAGGACGTGGAGCCCAGCCCCCTGCCCGAGGGACACCCCGAGGTGACCGTGGACTTCAAGGGCTACTTTGACCACTGCGAGGACGCCTCGTCCATCTGCCGCGCCAAGCGCGACTGGATGCCCAAGATCACCGTGCCCGAGGGCAAGTTCTTCGTCATGGGCGACAACCGCGACGAATCCTTCGACTCCCGCTTCTGGGGCTTCGTCAGCCGCGAGAGCATCAAGGGCAAGGCCATGGTCATCTATTGGTCGTGGACCGGTCCGGGCAACATCCGCTGGGAGCGCCTGGGCAAGATGCTGCACTAGCCCGCTTCGGCAGGGGTGACCGGTGCTCGGGGAAGGCCAGTCCGGCAGTGGCCGGGCCACGCTGCTGCTGGCCGCCACGGCGCTCATCTGGAGCTCCGGGGGGCTGGCCATCAAGCTGGTGGACCTGCACCCCCTGGCGCTCACGGGGGTGCGCAGCGCACTCTCCGCCCTCACGCTGGCGGTGCTGTTCCGCACAAGGCTCCGCCTGTGGCCCACGCCCGGGCAAACCATGCACACCAGGCACACCTGGGCGCAGCTGGGCGCGGCGCTCGGCTATGCGGGCCTGCTGCTCAGCAACGTCGTCGCCACCAAGCTCACCACCTCGGCCAACGCCATTTTGCTGGCCTACACCGCGCCGCTATACGTGGCGCTTTTTGCCCCGCGCCTGCTGGGCGAGCGCACCCGCCCCGGCGACTGGCTGTTCATCCTGGCCGTGCTCTCCGGCATGGTTCTGTTCTTCCTCGATAAGCTCTCGCCCACGGGCCTCTGGGGCAACCTTGTGGCCGTGGGCACGGGCCTGTGCTACGCCGCCTTCACCCTGTGCATGCGCGCCCAAAAAGACGCCTCGCCCGTGGACTCCGTGGTGCTTGGGCATCTCCTCACCGCCCTTGTGGGCCTGCCATTCCTGTTCCTGGGGCTGCCCAGCGCGGAAGGCTGGCTCGGCCTGGCCTACCTGGGCATCGTCCAGCAGGGCGTCTCCCTGGCCTTGTACGTCTGGTGCATCAAGCGCCTGGGCGCGCTGGAGGCCATCCTCATCATGACCCTGGAGCCCATTCTGAACCCGGTGTGGGTGGCCCTGGGCTATGGCGAAATCCCGGGTGTCTGGTCGCTGCTGGGCGGGGCGGTGGTGCTTGTGGCCGTCACCCTGCGGGGGATCGCCGGCGCTCGCGGCCAGTGGAGCGCTGATTCGGAGGCTCCCCCCGGCGGGATGGGCGCTACCTCGGCGTTGTAGCGGCCCATCCCGCCATCCTTCCTCGACAAACGCCCCTCGGTAGGGCATGCTCTATAGGCAACCGCGCACAAGAGGAGTCCCCCCATGATAGCCAAGGTGAACACCGCCGCACTGCTGGGCATAGAGGCCCACCCCGTGGACCTGGAGGTGGACTTGGCGCGTTCCGGCCTGCCCGCCTTCACCCTGGTGGGTCTGGCCGAGGGAGCCGTGCGCGAGGCCAAGGAGCGCGTGCTGGCCGCCCTCAAGAACGCGGGCTTCCGCCTGCCGCCCTCGCGCATCACCGTGAACCTGGCCCCGGCGGACCTGCGCAAGGAGGGCAGCGCCTACGACCTGCCCCTGGCCCTATGCCTGCTGGCCGCCAGCGAGACCCTGGACGCCGAGCGCCTCCACGGCTGGTACATGGCCGGGGAGCTTTCCCTGGACGGCGCGCTCAAGCCCGTGCCGGGCATTTTGCCCCTGGCGATTCTTGCCAGGGACAAGGGCGCCAAGGGCCTCATGGTGCCAAGGGCCAACGCGGCCGAGGCGGCGGTGGTGCAGGGGCTGTGCGTGTACGGGGTGGATGGCTTGGCCCAGGCCGTGCGGCTTGTCACCGGCGAGGAAGCCATGGACCCGGCGGTGGTGGACGTGGACGCCGTGTGGGCCGAGCAGGCCGCCCACGCGGGGGACTTCGCCGAGGTGAAGGGCCAGGACCACGCCAAGCGCGCCATCGAGATCGCCGC
>JAVBYL010000241.1 GCA_030824035.1 Humidesulfovibrio sp. | reverse complement strand
GAGCGCGCGCCATGGGTTGCCCGCTTCACGGTTTGGCGCCACGAAGCGTTGGCACAGCGGGGGGCATGTCCCTCTCCATTATAAAGGAGTCCCGCCATGAGTCTGATCGTCGAGCTCTCGGTTTTCCCCATGGACAAGGGGGCCAGCGTGAGCGCGTACGTGGCGCGCGCCGTGTCCGTTATCCGCGAGAGCGGGCTGCCGCATCAGCTGACGCCCATGGGAACCTGCATCGAAGGCGAGTGGAGCGAGGTGATGGCCGTTGTGCGCCGCTGCTTCGAGGTGCTGGCGGCGGATAGCGACCGCGTGTACCTGACCATCAAGGCCGACTGGCGGCGGGGCCGTACCGGCGGCTTGGCCGCCAAGACGGAGAGCGTGGAGCGCGCGCTGGACGCCGGGTTCGTGTCACACAAGGGGGAAGCGTGAGGAAGATCGTCTGCCTGCTGGGCAGCCCACGGCCCAAGGGAAACAGCGCGGCCATGGCCAGGGCCGTATGCGGCGCCGCCACAGAGGCCGGTGCTTCCGTGCGCACTTTTCCGTTGAACGACCTGCGCTTTTCCGGCTGCCAGGGCTGCCTGGCCTGCAAGAAGAAGTCGGAAACGTGTGTGTTGAAGGACGATTTGACCGAGGTGTTGGAAGCGGTGCGGCACTGCGACGGCCTGATCATGGCCACGCCCGTGTACTTCGGCGAGGTCACGGCCCAGCTCAAGGGCTTCATCGACCGCAGCTTCTGTTACCTCAAGCCCGGTTACCCCCACCTGCCGCGCGGGGAGCGCTCCCGCCTGGGAACCGGCAGGGACCTAGCCTTTGTCATTGCCCAGGGGCATCCCAAGGTGGACTTGTTCACGGACATCTACCCGCGCTACGAGTATTTTTACCGCTGGCTGGGGTTCACGCAGAGCCGCCTGCTGCGCGCCTGCGCCGTGTATCACCTGGGCGATGCCGAGGCGCGGGCGGAGGTGCTGGAGCAGGCCGGGGCGCTGGGACGCGAGCTGGCTACTGGCCTGGCGGCGGATTCGCCCCCGGCTCGGGGAGCCGGATAGCCGTCTCATTGCCTTGGCCATTCGGCCCGTTGCCTTGGCCCTTGGCATTGCTGGCTGGCGGGCAGTTCAGCCCCTCCAGGCAAAAGAAGCGCACCCGCTCCCCTTTATATATGGCGCGTAGGTATTTGGGGTCGGCCACGCTCAGCAGGTTGCCGTTGGCGCACTGGGTAATGTGGATGGCGTACTGCGGCCGCACCTGCCTGGGCCAGCCGGCCACCACATACTGGGCCACGAGGTAGTCGCGGTTCACGTCGCGGTTGGCCAGGGCCAGGCTCTGCGGGCTCAGGTCCGGGCAGCTGGCCGCCACGTCGATGTCGCACTCCGCCTGCACGAAGATCTTGCCGTCCTTGTCCTTGGTGGAGGTCCAGGTGACCTTCTTGAAGTAGGGGTAGGCCTCCAGCGCCTCGGCCACGGTGCGCGTGGGGTCTGGCTCCAGGCGCGCCTCGCGCACGGCGTTCACCGGGTCGCCACAGCCAGTCAGGGCGAACAGCAACGGCACAAGCAGCACAAGGGCCAGGCGTGCCCGGCTGAAGTGGCGAGCCCAACGAAAAGGGCGCTTGCTGTAGAAAAAGCATTGCGTCATGGGTGGCGGTTGTCCTCTGCTGGGTCGGGCTGCTGCGCAAAAGTCAAATGCGGCATCGGAATCTCGCATAGCGCAGGGGGAAAGGCAATGCCCCGCGCCCAGTTCCCACTTTCCGCGCATGGCCGTGCTTCCCGCGCAGGGGGCTTGCTTTACCCGCTGGGAAAGCATAAGGAAACAGCGGCAGCGGCCTCACCTTTGTTTTACACCGTTCCGCCCCCTCGGCCCTTCGCAGTCGCGTCCCGTGCCCGATGCGTGCCCGATGCGTGGCACTAGGCGCGGAAATTCCCATGCGCAATGGGCCCATTGCGATGTGCGGGCACTCACTCGCAACATAGGGGAAGGGGGCGACAAGGACGGGGCCGCACGAATTTTTGGGTTGGGACATGGGGCGGGCGCGGGCATTGCCGCGTCTGGAATCTCTTGAATGAGGTCTGGGGAGGGTCATGGATATTTTGTCTGTTCTGCTCGCGTTTTTTCCGGTCATAGCCATTTTTCTGCTGCTGCTGGTGTACAGGGTCGCGGCGGATACCGCCGGCTACATCGGCTGGGCCGTTGCCGCTGCCGTGGCCGTGCTGTACTTCAACACCCCGGTCGAGGTCGTGCTCACCGCCTCTGTGGCGGGCCTGGTGGCCTCGTTGCCCATCGCCCTGGTCATGGCCGCCAGCATCATGCAAATAACGCTGATGCAGGAAACCGGCGCCGTGGCCCGCGTGGTGGCGCTGATGAAGACCATCGCCCCGGGCCAGCAGACCGTGCAGATCATGATCATCAACGTGGGCTTCGGCATCCTGCTCACCAGCCTGGGCGCGGTCACCGTGTCCATCCTGCCTCCCATCATGATCGCCCTGGGCTACTCCACCTTCGCCGCCATTCTACTTCCGGCCATCGGGTACGATGCGCTGTGCACTTACGCCCTGCTGGGCATCCCGGCGGTTGTGTACGCCCAGTTCATCGGCAAGCCGGTGAACGAGGTGGGCATGTACTTCGCCCAGTACATGCCGGTCATCAGCACCTGCATCGCCCTGGGCATGCTGCAGCTCAC
>JAVBYL010000046.1 GCA_030824035.1 Humidesulfovibrio sp. | reverse complement strand
ACCAGGAGCCGCACACGGCCGACGACCTCGTGTTCCGCTACGAGCCCAACCTCTTTGTGGACAACAGCGCCCTGGCCAAGGACAACCTCGGTGCGCCGGTCATCGTGGAAGACCACCCCACCAGCTTCAACCTGCTGGGCAGCATCGAGCGCGAAAGCGAGATGGGCGCCATGTACACGGATTTCTCCCTGGTGCGCGCGGGCAGCCTGCACCGGGCCGCCGGGGGCTTCCTCATACTTAATGTGGAAGACCTGCTGGCCAACCAGGGCTCCTGGGATGGCCTGCTGCGCGGCCTGCGCATGGGCCGGCTGCGCATGGAGGACCCCACCGACGGCGAGCAGGTGCGCGTGCGCACCATCGAGCCCGAGCCGCTGCCCCTGGATGTCAGGATCATCCTGGTGGGAACCGAGGACGCCTACGAGGCGCTGCTCACCGCCGACGACCGCTTCCGCAAGCACTTCAAGCTCAAGGCGCACCTGCAGGGCACAGCCACGCGCACGGCGGCCAACATCCGGCACTTTTTGTGGTCCATCGCCCGCATCATCGAGGACTCCAAGCTGCCGCCCTTCACCCGCGAGGCCCTGGCCGGGCTGGTGGACCACTCCAGCCGCCTGTCCGAGGACCAGAAGCGCCTGTCGCTCTCCTTCCCGCTCATGCGCGCGCGCATGATGGAGGCCGCCGCCCTTGCGCGCATGGAGGGCCGCGAGCTGGTGGAGGCCAAGGACCTGGCCAAGGCCGTGGCGGACCACGACTTCCGGGCCAACCTCTTTGAAGAGGAATTCATGGCCGACTACGACCGTGAGATCATCAAGGTGGCCACGGGTGGCTCGGCCGCGGGCCGTGCCAACGGCCTGTCCGTCACCCTCTTCGGCGACTACGAGTTCGGCCTGCCGCACCAGATCTCCTGCACCGTGGGCGTGGGCCACGGCGGCATTCTGGACCTGGAGCGCGAGGCGCAGCTGGGCGGCCCCATCCACACCAAGGGCATGATGATCATCAAGAGCTACCTGGTGCGCCTGTTCGCCCAGGACAAGCCCATCGTGCTCACCGGCAGTTTGTGCTTCGAGCAGAACTACGCCGGGGTGGAGGGCGACTCGGCCTCCGGCGCGGAGCTTGCCGCGCTCCTGTCCGCCCTGTCCGGCGCGCCCATCGACCTCTCCCTGGCCTTCACCGGCGCGGTGAGCCAGTCCGGCGCCATCATGGCCGTGGGCGGCGTCAGCCGCAAAATCGAAGGTTTTTACGAGGTCTGCCGCAGGCGCGGCGGGCTCACGGGCAACCAGGGCGTGCTGTTCCCGGCGGACAACGCCGTGCACCTGATGCTCAAGGACGAGGTGGTGGAGGCCGTGCGCCAGGGGCGCTTCCACCTGTACCCCGTGGCCAGCATCGAGGAGGCCATGCGCATTCTGACCGGCCTGCCCACGGGCGCGCGCAACGCCCAGGGCCGCTACCCCACAGGCACGCTGTATCATCTGGTGGATGCCCGCCTGGCCGAGCTGTGCGAGCTGGCCAGCAAGGCCGAGCACCCCGGCAAATGGAGGGGCATGTAAATGTCCAAGACGTGGATCAGGGCCAAGCTGCCCGAGTTCGTGCGCGACATGTTCCGCAACTTCTGCATGTCGTGCAAGGCGCTGGAGGGGCAGTTCGACTCCTTTGACCGCGAGGGTGTCATGGCCTTCACCATCCTGCGCGACCTCGTGGGCCAGGAGATGGACAAGGGCCTCCTGTGGCGCATGAAGGACACCGCCCACCACGTCTTCCGCAACGATCCCGAAACCCCGCTCACTGGCCAGTTCCTGGACTGGGGCCTGGGGTACATCTTCCACGAGACCATCAAGCTCAAGGAAGACGCCTACCAGGCGCTGACCTACGCGCCGTGGTTTTTGGCCCTGCGCGGGCGCGACCTGCCCGAGGCCGAGCGCGACATCGCCGAGGACCTCTTCCAGGTGCTGAAGCAGACCGAGGAGAGCATGCGCCGGGAAATCGACCGCATCCGCTTCATCATCGCCCAGTGTCGCAGGCTTTTGCCCATCTATCTTTCGCGCCAGCGGGAGAACGCGCTGCTCGCCCGGTACCTGTTTTCGCAGAACGAACTGGTGCGCGAGGTGTTTGCCGAGGATTACGAGCTGCTTATCACCTCCATCTACGGCGAACATCCCGAGCGAATGTACATACTTGCGGCGCAAAGCCTGCGTCTTGGCGGCTGGGTGGCCGAGGCCGCGCAAGCCGTGGAAGGAGCCTTCGCCATCAACGCAACGGATAGAATGGTGCTGCAGGAGAAAAAAATATTAGACAACTGGGCACAAAGAATGGGTTCTTAAGCTTGACAGTGCAAAACCACAGGAATAATCTGTTGTTCCCAACGGAGGAGGGAATCTACCTATGAAAAAGCTCATTTTGCTCACCATCGCCTGTTGTGTCCTGTTCGCCGCCGGTTGCTCCAAAAAAGTGACCCCGGAGGCCGCCCCCGCGCCCGCCAAGGCTGAGAGCCGCGAAGTTGCGCCGGCTCCCATGTCTCCGCGCCAGATTTTTGAGGCCGACTACGCCAAGCTGCCCACGTCCTACACGGTCGTGAAGGGCAACTGCCTGTGGTGGATCTCTGAATTCAAGCAGATCTACAACGACCCGTTCATGTGGCCGCTGGTCTTCAAGGCCAACCGCGACAAGATCAAGAACGCCAACCTGATCTACCCCGGCCAGAACTTCGCCATCCCCCGCACCTTTGCGCTGGATGACGTCAAGGCTGCCCGCGTGAAGGCTGGCAAGTCCAAGAAGAGCTCCGCTCCCGCCGCCAGCGCCAACCTCCCCGCGGACATCCGCGAGGCCCTGGGCTACGGCTTCTAGTCCACAAAGGACACCGGCTATGGTTGAGGCGCTCGGTCGAAAGACCGGGCGCCTTTTGTTTGGCCCACCGGCGGCGCGGCCCGTTCGCCCTCGCCCGGAGTTGACTGCTCGAAATTCACTGCTCAACGTTGCTGCCCGACGTTCATTGCCCATGCGCCATCATCACGTCTGCTTTCCGCGTTCATGCCTCTTGGCTCCTTGCCCCTTTGCCCCCTTGCCATCTGGCGCGCCTTGCCATACTCTAGACAAAGTTTAGGCTATACTGGTCCACAGCAGCCCGCTTTGGGCTCAAGCCCCCACACCGGGCCATCCTCAACCACCCACCGGAGGCCACCATGCCCGGACGCCGCTCCCTGCGCACAGCAACCAAGCCCCTGGCCGCGCTGCTCCTGCCCCTTGCCCTGATAGCGGGCTGCTACGGCGGGCGCACCACCATCCCCTCCGAGCCGCAGCGCATAACCGAGGCGGAAGGCCGCAAGGCCCGCCAGCAGCGCGAGGGCGCGGAAAAGGCCCCGGCCCAAGCGGCCGCACCTGCCGCCGCCCCGCAGCCCGCGCCTGTGGTGGTGAAGGTTGAGGCGAAGCCAGCGCCCGAGGCCGCCAAAGTCGAAACGGCGACGACGACGGTAACGGCGATGGAGCCAGCGCAGCCCGCAGCGGCGGAGCCGACAAAGCCCGCAGCGGTGGAGGCCCAAGCGGTCCAGCCCGCGCCAGCGAAGGTTGTGGTGAAGGCCGTACCCGCCAAGCAAGCAGAGCCCCTCAAGCAGGCAGAACCCGCCCAGACTGAGGCCGCGGCGAGCGCGGACCAGGCCTTCGCCAAGGTGGCCGTAACAGCACCCAAAGAAACTGCGCCCAAGGAAGCGGCGGCAAAGGTGACCGCGCAGCAGGCGCCCATCACGAAGACCGTCACCATCACCATGGCCGATGCAAAGCCGACGGAACAGGTGAAGCCCACGGAACAAGCGAAACAGGCGGAACAGGCAAAGCAGGCGGCCCACCCGCTCTATGTGCAGATGGGCTCGTTCACGGCGGAGAAGAATGCGGAGGGTGCTGTGGCCTGGCTCAAGGCCAATGGCTACGAGGCGTCACGGGTGGTTCGTGCCGAGCATGAGGGCACGACGCTCTACAGGGTGCAGGCCGGTCCGTACCAGGACCCTGCGGCAGCGCACAAGGTCCTGGACGAACTGAAGGTTCACTGGCCGCAGGCGTTTATTCCAGCGGATTGAGCTCCGCGCGGAACTTGCGGGAAAGGCGGAACACCACCACCTTGCGCGGCGGCAGGGTAATGCTCTCGTTGGTCTGGGGGTTGCGGCCCCGGCGCGAGTTCTTGTCGTAGGCCTCGAACTTGCCAAAACCGCTCACCAGCATGGCGTGGTCCTTCTTGATGGCCTGCTTCATGAGCTCCAGGGTGCTCTCCACAATGTCCTTGATCTCCGCGCGGTTGCGGTCCGTCTTTTTGTAGATGGCGTCCACGATGTGGGCCTTGGTCAGGGTTTGACCGCTCATTGGGCCTCCGTTCGTTTGACCGTTTTCAGCCGATGGCCGCTTTGATGGCCTTAGCGAGCTTCTGCATCTCTTCCGTGCTCTCGTAGGCGTGCTGTGTCCACAGGGACAGCCCGTCTCCGGCGTGGCGCGGAACAAGGTGGAAATGTGCGTGGTGCACAAGCTGCCCGGCCGCCTCGTAATTGTTCATGCCCACATTGAGCCCCGCCGCGCCGGTGGCCTGCATCACCGCCTGGCCGACGGTCTTGAGCGCGGTGAGCAGCTCGCGCCCCATGTCGGGCGAAAGGTCGAAAAGCGTGGCGTGGTGCGCACGCGGAACCACCAGGGCATGGCCCTTGTTCACCGGGGCGATGTCGAGAAAGGCGAAGATGCCCCCGGCGTCGTACACCTTGGCGCAGGGAATCTTTCCTTCAATGATCTTGCAGAAGATGCAGTCATCGCTCACAAGGCGCTCCGTTTGACAAAAATAGTGAACATTGCCCTATCATTATCCCGGCGAGAAAAAATGTTCAAGGGATATTCAACAGCAAAGTATGGTTTTTTTCAAATTTCAGGAAAAGTTCTCCCTGCCTATATGCCGGCCCCTTCCAGAAAGAACTGCTCAAAGGCCCGCGCCTGGGTCACCCGCGCCCCGGGCGAAACGTCCTGGGTCACCCACACGTTGCCGCCAATCACCGCCCCCTGGCCGATGGTCACCCGGCCCAGGATGGTGGCCCCGGCGTAGATGGTCACGTCGTCCTCCACAATGGGGTGGCGCGGCAGGCCCTTGACCAGCCTGCTGCCCGTGTCGTCCTTGGGGAAGCTCTTGGCCCCCAGGGTCACGCCCTGGTACAGCCGCACATTCTGGCCGATGACACAGGTTTCGCCGATGACCGTGCCCGTGCCGTGGTCGATGAAGAACCGTGGGCCGATGTGCGCGCCGGGGTGGATGTCGATACCGGTGTCGGAGTGCGCCATTTCCCCGATGATGCGCGGGATGATGTCCACGCCCAGGTGGTGCAGCTGGTGGGCCAGGCGGTGGTTGGTGAGCGCCTTGATGGACGGATAGCAGAAGATGGTCTCCCCTGGGCTTTTGGCCGCCGGGTCGCCGTCGAAGGCCGCCTGCACATCGCTGGCCAGCAGCTCGCGCACCAGCGGCAAGCGCTGGATGAACTCCAGGGCCACGGCCTCGCTGCGGCTTTCGCAGTCGGTGCAGGGGTTGCGGTTCTCCTTGGCGCACACAAAGCAGTAGCCTCGGTTGATCTGCTCGGCCAGGAGCTTCACCACGCGGTCCAGGGCGCTGCCCAGGTAGAAGGGCATGGTACGGTCGCTGATGTCCGACGGACCGAAAAAGCCCGGGAACAGCACCGCGCGCAGCATGCCCACCACCTCCGTCAGGGCGTCCAGGGAGGGCATGGGCTGGTCGCGGCTGATGCGGTGGCAAGCGGCCTGGCAGGCATCCGGCGCGGTGAGCCGGGCCACGGTGTCGGTGAGGGCCTCGTCGCGGTCGATCTTCGCAAAAACCGGGGTGTCTTCAATCATGGGGTGGTCCTCCGTACTCACTCGGCCTCGGCGAACAGCGGGGTGGAAAGGTAGCGCTCCCCCGTATCGCACACCACGAACACGATCATCTTGCCCGCCATCTCCGGCCGGGCGGCCAGGGTGAGCGCGGCAAAGGCGTTGGCGCCGGAGGAGATGCCGCAGTTGATGCCCTCCTCGCGGATGAGCCTGCGGGCGGTGGCGAAGGCGTCCTCCGCCTGCACCAGCATGATCTCGTCATACACCGAGGTGTCGAGGATGCTGGGCACAAAGCCCGCGCCGATGCCCTGGATCTTGTGCGGACCCGCGACGCCGCCGGAGAGCACCGGCGAATCGGAGGGCTCCACGGCCACCACGCGCACGCCGGGCTTCTTCTGTTTCAGCACCTGGCCCACCCCAGTCACGGTTCCGCCCGTGCCCACACCGGCGATGAAGCAGTCCACCTGCCCGCTCGTGTCGTCCCAGATTTCCAAGGCCGTGCTCAGGCGGTGGGCCTGGGGGTTGGCCGGGTTTTCAAACTGCATGGGCATGTAGGCCCCGGGCGTGGCGGCCACAAGCTCCGCAGCCTTGGCTATGGCGCCCTTCATGCCCTGGGCCGCCGGGGTGAGCACCAGGGTGGCCCCGTACCCGGCCAGCAGCTTGCGCCGCTCGATGCTCATGGACTCCGGCATGGTGAGCACCAGCTTGAGCCCCTTGATGGCGCAGATGAGCGCAAGCCCGATGCCCGTGTTGCCGCTGGTGGGCTCCACGATGAGGCTTTCCGGGGTGATGCGCCCGGCGGTGAGCGCGTCCTCGATCATGGCCTGGGCGATCCTGTCCTTTACGGAGCCGCCGGGGTTCAGCGACTCCAACTTGGCCACCACCGTGGCCCCCAGGCCCTGGGCCAGCCTGTTCAGGCGAACCATGGGCGTCTTGCCGATGAGCTCGGCCATGCTCGTTGCTATGGGCATCGTCATAACTCCTTGTGCTTCCAAACCTGATAATCACCATACGCACAATGTCACCCTCCGCCACGAAAAGAAAGGGGGAAGGGGGCCGCAATTTCAGCGGCTTGCCACGGGTGAAGCCGACCTGGGCACGGAGCGCGCCGCCCGCACCCCAAAAAACAGCCCCCCTCCTCCTGTGCGGAAAAGGGGGGCCAGGGGCCATGAGGAGTGCGGGCGGCTACTTTTCGTCGTGGGGCGCGGGCTTGAAGCCAAGCACCTTGGCGTTCTGGGCTTCGCGCTGGGCCTTGCTAAGGTCCTTGCCCGCCTGCCTGCGGGGGATGGTGGCCTCCGGCACGCCGTGGTGCTCGGCCAGGGAAAGCCAGTAGTAGGCCTGCTCGGTGTTCTGGGTCAGGTCCTGGCCGTTCAGCAGCACCAGGCCCAGGTTGTACTGGGCCTTGGGGTCGCCCAGCTCCGCCGCGCGGGTCAGCAGCCTCTCGGCCTCCGCCGTGTCCTTGGCGGTCTGCTTGCCCTCCAGCAGGATGAGCGCCAGGTTGCACATGGCGCCGGTGTGGTTTTTGGCCGCAGCCTCCTTGTACCAGCGGATGGCGGCGGAGGAGTTCTGCGGCGTGCCCTGCCCCTGCTGGCAATGCAGGGCGTAGGAATATTGCGCCCGCGCGTGGCCGGACTTGGCGGCGCGCTCCAACCAATGGGCGCTCTTGGCGGCGTCCTTGGGAACCCCGATGCCCTGGGCGTAAATTTGGGCCAGGGCGTACTGGGCGCGGGGGTGGTTCGCCTGTGCGGCCTTCAGCATCAGCCGGGCGGCTTTGGCGTCGTCCTGCGCCACGCCATGCCCGCGGGAGTAAGCCAGGCCAGCGTTGTACGAGGCCTTGGAGTGCCCCTTCTCGGCCGCCTGCTCAAACAGGCGCGTGGCCTTTTCGTGGTTCATGGCCACGCCGTGCCCAGTGGAATACAGCCCGGCCAGATTGTACATGGCGGCCACATTGCCGCCGCTGGCCGCCTTTTCGTACCAGTCCGCCGCCTGGGTGGCGTTCTGCGCCACGCCGTGGCCCTGGTCGTAGGCCAGGCCGAGGTTGAACTGGGCGTCCACCAGCCCCTTGCCCGCCGCCAGGGTCCACCAGCGCACGGCCTCGGCCGGGCTTTTGGCCACGCCCTGCCCGCTGGCGAACATGGTGCCCACAGCGTTCTGGGCCTGGGCATCCCCGGCCTGGGCCCTGGCCAGAGCCGCCGAAAACGGCGAGCCCGCCGGAGGTTCATCCGGGGAAAGCACGGAGGGTTGCGCGGGATTGGCCGCACGGGCCTGGGCGGCCACGGGGCATAGCGCAACAAGGGCCAGGGTCAACAGAATGGCCAAAAAGTCGGCGGTGCAAAAACGTTCTGGACGAAGCACGGGGGGAGGCCTCCTGTGAGTATCGGCTCGGGGGGGGAAGGCAGCGGGCACAGGCCTGCCGTGGTCACATGGGCCGTAGTGTAGACACGTCGGGGCGGGTTGTCCACATCCGCACGCCGAAGCTGCGGGATTGTTGCAAGAAGATGCATGTGCCCCTGCACAATGCAACAAAGCACCCCATAAGGTGTTTTGTGAAAACCTTAAATGTTATTGAGGCCCCCCATGAAACGCAAATAGGCTTGCCTATACGCGGCTTGCGGAATTTTCGCTGGACAACCCGCAGTGCCGCTGCAATAGATATAGCAAAGACTAATTCCGCATCGGCCATGCCGCAGGGCGGAAGAACGGAGGAAGATCATGCACTGCATCATTCTGTTCCCTGGACCGGAAGGGCGTTTGCCAACGGCCCGCCAACTGCGTCGGGCGGGTTTCCGGGTCTCGGCGGCAGTGGGGCCACCAGCGGAGGCCCTGGAGGAAGGGCGGGGCTGTGGCGCCGCCTTGCCCATGCCCCGCGAAGCGGCTTGCTTGGAGGCTGGCAAAGCGGCTTATCTGGAGACGGGCGAAACGGCATGCCTGGCGGCGGGCATTGCCCTGGCTGCGGAGGAAGCGGAGGAATACCCCCGCGCGCCAAGGTAGGCGCTGGCAGCCCAGCTTGCGCGCTCATGGCGCTCTCCTCATCCCCCCACCCCACAAACGCGCGAAGGGCTCCCGCACCAACTGGCCGGGAGCCCTTCGTTTCAGGCTGTGGGGGGAGCGGCCCCTAGGCGGTCTGGATGGGGATGCGGCGCGGGGCCAGCTTCTCCAGCTTGGGCAGATGGATGGACAGCACGCCGTCCTTCAGCACGGCGGCAATGCGCTCCCTGTCCACCATGTCGGAAAGGGACACGGTGCGGGCGTACTCGCCGGGGCCGAACTGCACCTCCAGGTAGCTTTCCTTCTCGCCGCCATGGGCCTCCGCCCGGCCGCTCACCACGAGCTCGTTCTCGTGGATGTCGATCTTCAGATCCTCCCGGCGCACGCCGGGGATGTCCATGAACACGTGGTAGCCGTCCTCGCGCTCCAGAATGTCCGTGGCCGGGCTCACGCGGGGCAGGGCCTTCTCCTCGGTCTTTTGAACGGTGGTGTCGGTCATGTGCGTACCTCCTTCTTGTCCTGCTCACTCAGCCGATGTCACCAACACGACGCCAGCCTCAACCAACGTCAATGCTGATCTTGCGCGGAACGCTGGCCGCCGCCTTGGGCAGAACCACCGTGAGCACGCCGTCGGCCAGGGTGGCGCGCACTCCGTCTCGGTCCACGGGCACGTTCAGGGCCACCACGCGCTGGAAGAACCCAGCCGGGCGCTCCTGGCGGTAGTACTTGCCCTGCTCCGTGGGGCGCTCGCCCTTGATGATGAGGTTCTTGTCCGTGAGGGTGAGTTCCACCGCGTCCAGCGGCAGGCCGGGAATCTCGGAGCGGACGTAGTAGTTCGCCTCGTCCTCGCTCAGGTTCAGGGGCGGGTAGGCCAGACGCCTGCCCTCCTGAAACTGCGGCTTGAAGAACTCGTCGAAGACCCTCTCAAAGCGGCCTGGGAACGTATACAGTGTGTTGAAGTCGAGCACCATGGCGCTAGCCTCCTTCATGTTGTTGTGCTGGCAAAAATAAGCACGCGGCCAGCGCAGTCAAGCGCCGCTTTTTGAAATTTATATGCACCGGGCATCTGCACTGTGCCAAGTAGAGGACGCACCAAGCCGCTTGCGGCGCATTGCGCTGGCGTGGTGCTGCGTTGTGTGCCGCCGGAGTGAGGGAGAAGTGCGGAGCGCATGGAGGAGGTGTTTTCATCAGAAGTGTGCGCCACATTCCAGTTATTCCGGATGGACTCCGGCCCACCTTTGTCCGGGCCTGTCGGGTCACGCTTGTGGCGCACTGCGCTCTTTCTGGGCGCGGGGCGGCTCAATCCGCCATATTGTCAAACAGTGTTGGGGGTCTATTCGTGTTCACCCTCCGTTGGCGGTTGAGCCATGGACCCCCTCCAGCACGTCTGGGGAGGTCTACAGTTCATAGGTAGCACCATGGCGGAAATTGTAAAGGGGGTGGAAGGGGCCGGATGCGCAACAGGCCAAACCAGCTCCACATTTTGTCTCAACTTTTTCTTGCCCAGCGGCGGCCACGCGGGCACAATGCATCCACATCGTATTCCGTTGCACCAGCACCCTGATACGCCGCCCGAGGCAAACGCCCATGAGCGCACGCACCCCCCTCCGTCCAGCCCTCCTACGCTTGGCCCGACCCTTGGCCCTGGCCTGCCTGCTTGCCCTGGCGCTTGCCCCCGTCCAGGCGCTTGCGGCCCAGTCAGCGCAGCCGGACTGCAAACCCCTCCACTCCCTGTACCTGCTGTGCTACGAGACCGGCCTGAACGCCGACAGCTCCCTGACCTGCCTGAGCGCCTGCGAGGGACACATGGCCCGCACCATCCAAACCCTTGGCGGCCAACAGGCGCACAAGAAGAAGGGCCCCAATGCCGCCCAGGCCCTGACGGAGCTGGTTTGCTCCACCGGCTGCGAGGACGGCATAGTCCAGGTGCGCGCCACGGCGCAGGAATTCACCGAGGCCTTCTGCGAATAAGTTCTCCCAAACACGAGGATAGCCCCATGACAGCACCTGTCTATTTCTGGAACCTGCGCTCCAGCCTGAAGGCCCCCTACGCCGAGCGCGTGCGCCGCCTGCTCGACCGCACCGGCTTTGCCGAGCATGTGGACGCAGGGGCCCTCACCGCACTCAAGATCCACTTCGGGGAGCGCGGCGTCACGAGCCATGTGCAACCCCTGTGGATCAAGCCCATCATCGACTTCCTGGCCGGGGCCGGGGCGCGGCCCTTCCTCACCGATGCCAGCACGCTGTACGTGGGCCAGCGGGGCGAGGCGGTTTCCCACGCCATGCAGGCGGCCCTGCACGGCTACGACCCGCTGCTCCTGGGCGCGCCGGTCCTCATCGCCGATGGGCTCAAGGGCGGCAGCCAGATCAGCCTGCCCGTGCGCGGCGGCAAGCACTTCACCGAGGCGCACATAGCCGAGGGCGTGGCCCAGGCGGACATGCTCGTGTCCATCAACCACTTCAAGGGCCACGAGATGGCCGGGTTCGGCGGCGCGCTCAAAAACATCGGCATGGGCGCGGCCAGCAAGCAGGGCAAAATGCTCCAGCATGTCACCACCGGACCCAGCGTGAACATCGCCAACTGCAAGGGCTGCGGGGCCTGCGTGGACATGTGCGCCTCCGGCGCGCTGGCCCTTGCCGAGGCCGCCAGCCTGTTCCCCCCCGTGGAGACGGGCGGCAAGCCGCGCATCACCCTGGACCTGGCGCGTTGCGTGGGCTGCGGGGCCTGCTTTTTGGCCTGCAAGACCGGCGGCCTGGAGATCGACTGGAAGACCGATGTCGCGGCCTTCCTGGAGCGCATGATGGAATACGCCGCCGCCATCCTGTTGAACCGCGCCAAGCCCAGCCTGCACGTTTCCTTCGTCACCAGCGTCACCCCGGACTGCGACTGCATGGGCTTCTCCGACGCGCCCATCTGCGGCGACATCGGCATCCTGGCTTCCCTGGACCCCGTGGCCATAGACCAGGCCGCCATGGACCTGGTGAACCGCGCCGAGCCGCACTACCCCAGCCACCTGCCCGCGAACCTCAAGCCCGGCGACGACAAGTTCCGCGCCCTGCGGCCCCACCTGCCGGAACACATGGGCCTGGACTACGCCGAGGCCCTGGGCCTGGGCAGCCGCCAGTACGAGCTGATTGCCGTGTAGCGGGCACGCTCCACCCGCCAACGCAAAAGGGCTCCCTCCGGCATCTGCCAGGGGGAGCCCTTCCTTTTGGAGTATGGGCCTTGTGTGTGCGGGCCTATTCCGCCGGAGCCGTCCAGCCGCCGCCCAGGGCCTTGTACAGGGTCATGGTGCTGGTGCGGCGCGAAAGCCGCGCGCTGATGAGACTCTGGCGCGCCGTGGCGAAGGAGCGCTGGGCGTCCAGCTTGGACAGGAAGCCGTCCACGCCCGCCTCGTAGCGCAGGGTGGAGAGCTCGTAGCTCTTGGCCGAGGCCGTGGCCAGGGAGGTTTGGGCCTGCACCTGCTCGGTGAGGGAGCTGCCCTGCGCCAGCGCGTTGGACACCTCGCGGAAGGCGGTCTGCACGGCCTTCTCGTACTGGGCCACCATGATGTCGCGGTCGGACTCCGCCACCTTGACCCCGGCACTGATGGCCCCGGCCTGGAAGATGGGCAGGCTGATCTGCGGGGCGAAGGACCACATGCCGGAGCCGGTGGCGAACAGCCCGTTGACCTCGTTGCTGGCGGTGCCCAGAAAGCCGGTAATGCTGATGGACGGGAAGTGGCGCGCGCGGGCCGCGCCGATGTTGGCGTTGGCGCTTTTCAGCTGGTGCTCGGCGGCCAGCACGTCGGGCCTGCGCGTCAGCACCTCCGAGGGCAGCCCGGCGGGTACGGGGGCCAGGGGGGCCACCTCGGCCAGGGTCTTGGCGGGAACCAGCTCCGGGGCCAGGGGCATGCCCACCAGCTGCGAGAGCAGGTTCTCGTCCTCCGTCACCTGGGCGGTGTACCGGGCCACCTGCACGCGGGCCGTGTCCACCGTGGTTTGGGCGCGGCTCAGGTCCAGGTCGTTGGCCACGCCGTAGTCGGAGCGCTGCCGAACGATTTCCAGGGACTCGCGCTCCGTGTCCAGAATCTCCTGGGCCAGGGCCAGCTGCTCGCGGTCCGCGGCCAGGGTCATGTAGGCCGTGGCCACCTCGGCCACCAGGCTCAGCTCCACGCTCTTGTGCGAGGCCTCCGTGGCCAGGTATTCCTCCAGGGCCGCGTCCTTGAGGCTCTGGATGCGTCCGAACAGGTCCAGCTCGAAGGCGCTGAAGCCCAGGCCCACGCTGTACGCGTGGGTGGTGACCGCCCTGCCGGAGCTGGAGAGCTTGGCCGGGGTGCGATTCATGTCCCCCCCGGCGGTGCCGTTGATCTTGGGGAACAGGTCCGCCCGCTGGATGCGGTACTGGGCCTGGGCCTTCTCGATCTTGAGGGCCGCCACGCGCAGGTCGCGGTTGTTGGTCAGGGCCAGCTCGATGAGCTTCTTCATGGGCTCGTCGGTGACGACCTGCCGCCAGTCGGCGCGGGTGGCGTTGGCCTGGACATTCGCCTGGGAAGCCGGGCCGCTGGCCCAGTCGGCGGGCAGCAGGGGCGAGGGCCGCTCGTACTTGGGGGCCATGGTGCAGCCAGTGGTCGCCACCAGCAGCGCCAAGAGGGCCACGGCGAGGGCGCGGGAGTTTTTCATGCGGGTCATTACTTCACCTCGGGGGCGTTGGCGGAGGAGAGGGCCTCCGGGGCCAGCTTCTGGGCGGCGTCCTGCTGCGGGCAGCCGTCGTCGTCAATGGGGCCAGAGTCGTTACCGGAACCGGAGCCGTCATCAGCCCCCTGCCCGTGCTGCTTGGCCTTGCCGCGCATGGCGAACCGGTACACCAGCACGAAGAACACGGGCACAAAGTAGATGCCCAGCACCGTGGCCGTGACCATGCCGCCGATGACGCCGGTGCCGATGGCCTTCTGGCCGCCGGAGCCCGCGCCGTGGGCCAGGGCCAGGGGCAGCACGCCCAGGATGAAGGCCAGGGAGGTCATGAGGATGGGCCGCAGGCGCAGGCGGCAGGCCTCGATGGTGGCCTCCACCAGCCCCTGCCCCTTTTCCACCAGGTCCTTGGCGAACTCCACGATGAGAATGGCGTTCTTTGCCGCCAGGCCGATGGTGGTGAGGAGGCCCACCTGGAAGTACACGTCGTTGGTCAGCCCGCGCAGCAGCGTGGCCAGCACCGCGCCCACAACGCCCAGCGGCACCACCAGGATGACCGCCGTGGGCACGCTCCAGCTCTCGTACAGCGCGGCCAGGCACAGGAACACAACCAGGATGGAGATGGCATACAGCGCCGGGGCCTGAGAGCCGCTCATGCGCTCCTGGTAGGAAAGGCCCGTCCACTCCAGGCCAATGCCCGGGGGCAGCTTGGCGGCGATGGCCTCCACCGCGCCCATGGCGTGGCCCGAGCTCTTGCCCGGCGCGGGCATGCCCATGACCTCCACGGCGGGGAAGCCGTTGTAGCGCTCCAGGCGCGGGGAGCCGTAGGTCCAGCGCCCCTGCGAGAAGGCCGAGAAGGGCACCATGTCGCCCATGCCGTTGCGCACGAACCAGCGGCCGATGTCCTCGGGCATCATGCGATAGGGCGCGTCGCCCTGCACAAAGACCTTCTTCACGCGGCCACGGTCGATGAAGTCGTTGACGTAGCTGCCGCCAAGGATGGTGGTCATGGCGTCGTTGACCTCGGCCATGGACAGGCCGAAGGCGCCCGCCTTGGCGTGGTCCACGTCGATCTGGTACTGGGGGGTGTCCTCCTGGCCGTTGGGGCGCACGGCCATGAGGTTCGGGTCCTTGGAGGCCATGCCCAGCAGCTGGTTGCGCGCGCCCATGAGCGCCTCGTGGCCCAGGCCCGCGCGGTCCTGCAAAAACAGGTCGAAGCCCGCGGCGTTGCCCAGCTCCGTCACCGCCGGGGGCGGGAAGGCGAAGACCATGGCGCTCTTGATCTGCGAGAAGGCCATCATGGCCCGCCCGGCGATGGCCTGGACGCTGTTCTGCGCGCCGCCGCGCTCGCTCCAGTCCTTGAGCATGACAAACGCGATGCCCGCGTTCTGGCCATTGCCCGCGAAGCTGAAACCCGCCACGGTGAAGATGGACTTCACGTTGTTCTTTTCGTTCTCCAGGAACTGATGTTCCACCTGCTTCAGCACCTCCACGGTGCGTTCCTGGGTGGCGCCGGGGGGCAGCTGGACCAGCGAATAGAGCACGCCCTGGTCCTCCTCCGGCAAAAAGGAGGTGGGCAGGCGCAGGAACAACGCGCCCAGGGCCACGATCACCAGGCCGTACACCAGCATGGTGCGCCCCGTGCGGCCCACCAGGCCGCGCACGCCGCCCACGTAACCGTTTGAAGTCTTGTCGAAGAGCCGGTTGAACCAGCCGAAGAAACCGTGCTGGCAGGTTTGGTGGTGGCCCTTGCGCACGGGTTTGAGGAAGGTGGCGCACAGCGCCGGGGTAAGCACGATGGCCACCACCACCGAGAGCAGCATGGCCGAGACGATGGTGAGCGAGAACTGGCGGTAGATGACGCCGGTGGAGCCGCTGATGAAGGCCATGGGGATGAACACGGCGGAGAGAACGAGGGCGATGCCCACGAGGGCGCCTGTTATCTGGTCCATGCTCTTCTTGGTGGCCTCCTTGGGTGGCAGGCCCTCCTCGCTCATGATGCGCTCCACGTTCTCCACCACGACGATGGCGTCGTCGACGAGCAAGCCGATGGCCAGAACCACGCCGAACATGGTGAGCGTGTTGATGGAGAACCCGAAGGCCGCCATGACGCCGAAGGTGCCCAAAAGCACCACGGGCACGGCGATGGTGGGAATGATGGTGGCGCGCAAGTTTTGCAGGAACAGGTACATGACCAGGAACACCAGGATGATGGCCTCGACCAGGGTCTTGACCACCTCTTCCACCGAGGCGCGCACAAAGGGCGAGGTGTCATAGGGGAACACCACCTTGATGCCCTGCGGGAAGGTCTTGGAGAGCTGCTCCATGGCCTTTTCCACGTTCTTCACGGTGTCCAGGGCGTTGGCCCCGGTGGCCAGCCGCACGGCCAGGCCCGCGGCGGGCTTGCCGTTGAAGCGGGTCACGGCGTTGTAGCTCTCGTTGCCAAGCTCCACGCGGGCCACCTCGCCCAGGCGCACGGAGGAGCCGTCGCGGTTCACCTTGAGCAGGATCTTGCGGAACTGCTCCGGGGTTTCCAGGCGGCTCTGGGCCAGAATGGTGAAGTTCATCTGCTGGCCGGGCACGGCGGGCGCGCCGCCGATCTGGCCGGCCGAGATCTGGGCGTTCTGCGCGGTAATGGCGTTCTTCACGTCCGCCGGGGTGAGCTTGTAGCTGTTGAGCTTCTCCGGGTCGAGCCACACGCGCATGGCGTACTGCGAGCCGAAGATGGAGGCCTCGCCCACGCCGTTGACGCGGCTGATGGGGTCGAGCACGTAGGCTGCGGCGAAGTCGGCCAGGTCGCCGGTGCTCATGTCGCCGCTCTCGGAGACGAAGCCCAGCACCATGAGGAAGTTGCGCGTGCTTTTGGCCACGGTGATGCCCTGGCGCTGCACTTCCTGGGGCAAAAGCGGCGTGGCCAGGGCCAGCTTGTTCTGCACCTGCACCTGGGCGATGTCCGGGTCCGTGCCCGCGTCGAAGGTCAGGGTGATGACGACCTGGCCGGAGGTGTCGCTGGTGCTGGACATGTAGCTTAAGTGGTCCAGGCCGTTCATCTTCTGCTCAATAACCTGGGTGACGGTGTCCTCCAGGGTCTTGGGCGAGGCGCCGGGATACATGGCGGTGATGCTGACCGCCGTGGGCGCGATGCTGGGGTACTGCGAAATGGGCAGGCTCATGATGGACATGACGCCCGCCAGCATGATGATGATGGCGATGACCCAGGCGAAGACCGGGCGATCGATGAAGAACTTGGCCATGATTATGTGTGCTCCCGGTGTCTAATTCTGCGCGGGCTGCTGGTCGGCGTCGGGCTTGGCGTTCAGGGTGCTGGCGGGCCAGGGCTCGCTCTTGGGCGGCGAGTACACCACGCCACGCTCCGCCTTGGCCGGGGCCTTTTCCGTCGCGGTCTTTTCAGGCGCGCTTTTTTCAGCCGGAGCCTTCTCAGTCGGAGCTTTCTCAGTCGGAGCCTTCTCGGCCGGGGCCTTGGCGGCGGCGGCCTTGGGCAGCTCGGCCTTCGGCGCTGCGGGCTTGGCGGCCTCGGGCTTGGCGGCCTCGGGCTTGGCGGCAGGCGCGGCAGCCGAAGCATTCTGAGTCGAAGCGTTCTGTGTCGGAGCGTTCTGAGCGGTGGCAGACGGCTGCGTGCCGTTCTGCTGGCCAGCGCCAGCGGGAGCGGGAACGCCAGCGGGCGCGGGCGCACCGGCCTCCACAGCCTTCACCTTGGCGCCGGGCTTGGCCTTCTGCAGGCCTTCCACAATAACGCGCTCCCCGCCGTTGAGGCCGGAGGTGACAAGCCACTTATCGCCCACCACGCGGCCCACGGTGATGGGCCGGGGCTCCACAACGCCGTCGTCCTTCACCACCATCACCACGGCGTTACCCTTGGTGTCGCGGCTCACGGCGGGCTGCGGAACAAGCAGCGCCTGCTCCTCCACGCCTTCTTCCAGCACGGCGCGCACGTACAGGCCGGGCAGCAGCTCGTGCCCGGGGTTGGGGAACACCGCCCGCAGGGTCACCACGCCGGTGCTCTGGTCCACGGTGATGTCAGAAAACTGCAGCGCGCCCTCCTGGGCGTAGGCGGTCCCGTCGTCGAACAGCAGCTTGACCTTGGCGCCATCGGCCCCGGCCTTCTTGAGCTTGCCGCTGGCGAGGTCGCGCTTCATGCGCAGCACCTCGCTGCTCGACTGGGTCACGTCGACGTAGATGGGGTCGGTCTGCTGCACGGTGGCCAGCACGGCGGCTTGGTTGCCCGTGACCAGCGCGCCGGGGGTGACCGACGACTTGCCGATGCGCCCGGAGATGGGCGAGCTGACGCGGGTGTACGAAAGGTTGATGCGCGCGGTTTCCAGCGCGGCCTTGGCGGAGAGCACCTCGGCCTCGGCCTGGCGGTGGGTGGCCTGGGCGTCGTCGTTGTCCTGCTGGCTTACGCCGCGCACCTTGACCAGCGCGCCGAAGCGCTCGGCCTTGAGCTTGGCGGGCAGGGCGTTGGCCTCGGCCCTGGCCAGGGCGGCCTTGGCGCTGTCGTAGGCGGCCTGGTAGGTGGCCGGGTCTATCTGGTACAGCGCCTCGCCGACCTTGACCTCGGAGCCTTCCTTGAACAGCCGCTTCTGCACTATGCCGCCCACCTGGGGCCGCACGTCGGAGACGAGATAGGGGGAGGTGCGTCCGGGCAGCACGGTGGTCAGCGTGGTGCGCTGCGGGGCGATGGTGACCACGGCGACCTCGGGCTCGCCCGCCGGGGGCGGGCCGCCAGCCTGCTGGCCCTGGCCACAGCCGGAAAGAGCCGCCAAGAGGGCGGCGGAAAGCAACACGGACGCGAAAGATGTGGGGATGCGCATGAGGAGGTCCTGATCCGTTTGTGTAGAGGTGACGAAGCGCCGGGGGAGGCGCGCTAAGCTTTGCCCTGGCCCGGTTGGCTGGCGCGCAGCCGCGCCATGCCGCCCAGAGAGAAATCCAATATGAAGTCCGTAATGCTGTCGATGTTGCTCGCCTTGAGGGTCAAATCCGGAGACATGCGGCTCATGGCCTCCTTGGCGAAGTCGAAAAGCACGCACTGTCCGATGATGCTGGAGGCGCAGCGGGCCACGCCGAGCTCGTCCATTCCGGGCAACATTTTCCGCACAATATCCAAAAGCAGGTCGTGCTTGGCCCGGCAGTGGCGTTCAAAAAGCACGCCAAAGTACTGCGTGGGCTCAACGAATTCCTGGGTCAGCAGCTTGCCAAGGCGCTCGGTGATGGGGTCGCCATCGCCCAGGGTTTGCAGCAAAAAGGCCCGCAGATAGGCGCGCAGACGCTCCTCCGGGGTGCTCAGCTCCGTTATGCCCAGGTCGCGCGGGTGGCGGCGCTCCGCCTCCTCGAGGTAGTCCTCCAGCACAGCGATGTAGAGCTTTTCCTTGCTGCCGTAATAATAGCTCACCGCCGCCACGTTGGCCCCGGCAAGGGTGCATATTTCCCGCACCGTGGCGTTTTGCAGCCCGGCCTGCGCAAAAACCTTGCGCGCGGCCTGGAGCAACCGGTCCCTGGTGCCCAGCTCGGTCGTGGTTTCCATAAAACAACTCCTTCAAACAGTCCATTGAAACAAAAATCTAAACTGCATTTAAATTCTTGTTTAGAACCTGTCAAGGGCTGGGCGCACACCTTTTTCCGGTAACCGCAAAACCCGGCGCAGCACTACGTAGGAGCGGCTTCCCCCGCCCACGCCCAGGCCTGGGCCAAGTGATTCCAGGCGCTTGAAATCCGGGGAAAGGGCCACAGGCGGGGCTTTTGTTGCGCCGGGAAAGATGGTAGTGGGGGGCAGTTTTTGCGAGGGAGCCATAATGAAAGCCAAACAATATTTTGAAGACACCCTGCGCCGCGTTCTTACCGCGCGCGGCCTGCCCTGGCCGGAGAAGGCGCTCATCGAGCCGCCGCGCGAGCGCAAGTTCGGCGATTTTTCGGCCAACGTGGCCATGCTTTTGGCGGGCGTGGCGGGCATGAAGCCCCGCGACCTGGCCGAGGCCCTGGCCACGGAGCTGCGCACCTGCGCCAGCGAGTTCGAGCGCGTCGAGGTGGCCGGTCCCGGCTTTCTCAACGTCACTTTTGCCCCGCGCTTCTGGCACTCGGCCATCGCCGATGTGCTGCGCGAGGGCGCGGACACCGGCTGCGTCAACGTGGGCCAGGGCCGCACGGTCCAGGTGGAATACGTCTCCGCCAACCCCACCGGCCCGCTGCACATCGGCCACGGGCGCGGCGCCGCCCTGGGCGACTCCATCGCCCGCATCCTGCGCAAAACCGGGCACACGGTGTCCTGCGAATACTATATTAATGACGCGGGCCGCCAGATGCGCATCCTGGGCGACTCCGTGTGGCTGCGCCTGCGCCAGCAAGCCGGGCAGGATGTCCCCGACCTGGAGGACTTCTACCGGGGCGACTACATCAAGGACCTGGCGGCCGAGGTGGCCAAATCCCACCCCGGCATTCTGGAAATGCCCGAGGTGCAGGCCGTGGACCTGTGCTTCCAGTACGCCGTCAACGACATCCTGGCGGGCATCAAGCGCGACCTGGCGGACTTCCGGGTGGGGCACGACGTGTGGTTTTCCGAAAAGAGCCTGGTGCTGGCGGGCAAGGTGCAGGAAACCTTCGCCGACCTGCTGGCGCGCGGCCTGGCCTACGAGGCCGACGACGCCCTGTGGTTCAAGAGCACCCAGTTCGGCGACGACAAGGACCGCGTGCTGCGCAAGTCCAGCGGGGAGCTGACCTACTTCGCCTCCGACATCGCCTACCATGACGACAAGTACAAGCGCGGCTTCGACCGCGTCATCGACATCTGGGGCGCGGACCACCACGGCTACGTCTCGCGCATGCAGGGCGCGGTGGAGGCCCTGGGAAAAAAGGGCGCGCTCACCGTCATTCTGGTGCAGCTGGTCAGCCTGCTGCGCAACGGCGAGCAGGTGGCCATGAGCACCCGCGCCGGGCAGTTTGAAACCCTGGCCGACGTTGTGGAATACGTGGGCGCGGACGCCGCCCGCTTCCTGTTCCTCTCCCGCAAGTCCGATTCGCCCCTGGAGTTCGACCTGGAGCTGGTGCGCAAGAAGTCCATGGACAACCCGGTGTTCTACGTGCAGTACGCCCACGCCCGCGTGCACTCCATGCTGCGCAAGGGCGCGGAGGCAGGCATCAGCCCCGCCGAACCGGGCGACGCGGCCTACGCCTGCCTGAACACCCCGGAGGACCTGGAGCTCTGCCGCCTCATGGAGCGCTTCCCCTCCGTGGTGGCCCTGGCGGCGGAGAGCCTTTCGCCGCATCATGTCAGCCATTATCTCTCCGACCTTGCGGCCGCGCTGCACAAGTACTATACGCAGCACCATGTGCTCTCCGCCGGGGCGGAGGTTGCCGCCGCGCGCCTGCTGCTGCTTTCCTGCGTGGCCACCGTGCTGGCCGCCGGGCTGGATCTGCTGGGCGTAAGCGCGCCGGAACGCATGGACCAGAACCCCGAAGCTGCTGACGAGATCACGGGTGACACTGCGGGCAACGCCACGGCCTAACCCCCACGGCGCACCCCAGAGCCAATAGAAGGAGCTCCAGTTCATGACGACGCCCATAAAGCTCAGAGACCCCCACAACCAGGGTCGCTCCTATACGTATTCGTTCACCTTCGGTGGGCTGGCCACCCTGGTGGCCGCCCTCACCCTGGCGCTGACGCTGTTCTTCGTTCTCGGCGTGCTGGTGGGCCGGGGCCACAGGCCGGAGGCCGCCGTGCCGCCCATCGCCCGCATCATGCCCACGGAGCCTTCCGCCAATGCGGACTCCGCGGAGATACTGAAGGCCGAGGAGCTGCAATACGGCGAATCCCTGGCCGCCAAGGGCACGGAGCCCACCCCTTCCAAGCCCATCGACCAGGTGGAGCGCAAGGCCCCGGAAAAGGCCAAGGCCCC
>JAVBYL010000078.1 GCA_030824035.1 Humidesulfovibrio sp. | reverse complement strand
CGCTGCATCTGCAACCTGAGCCGCAGCGTGGCCCTGCTGTTTCTGCACTACCTCAAGGGCATCTCCGCAGCCATCCGCGAGGTGGAGCGCGACCTTTCCCACTCCCTGGACAACGAGGACCTCATGCTGCTGCTGAACCTGCAGAAGTCCGTGACGTATTTTCACGCGGCGCTGAAGACCAACGACATCCTGCTGGACCGTGTCATCCGCAAGGGGCTCACCGTGGGCGCGCACGGGCGCATGAACTTCACCGAGGAAGAGGAGGACATGCTCGACGACGCCCAGACCGACACCCGCCAGGGCATCTACATGTCCAAGATATTCACCGAGGTTTTGGGATCCATCACCAACGTCTACTCCTCCATCATCTCCAACAACGTCAACCAGATCATGAAGATCCTGACCTCCCTCACGGTCATCCTCATGATCCCCACGCTCATCACCAGCACCTACGGCATGAACATCCCCCTGCCGCTGCAGGGGCACGTCAGCGCCTTCGCCCTGGTGGGGCTGGTTTCGGTGGGGCTCACCACCGCAGCCATCTGGTTTATGAAGCGCAAGAAGATTCTTTAGCTCGGCAGGGGCGTGTTGCGGCCGGGAGCTCCGTGCTGCTTTCGCCCGCACTTGCGCTGATTCGCAGCTGCGCTCTCGCCGCAGGATTCCTCCTGCGATTCCACGTCTTGTGCCTGATCGTGAATAGGTCAATCCTATTTGACGTATTTGATTTTTCGAGGTTATACCCCCTGCGAAGCTGAATCCGGACCGGCAGAGTGGGGGGTGCATCGTGGAAATCACTGGCGACGTGGCAGGCATCGACATCGGCTCGCGCAGCATCGAGCTGGTTGTCCTGAGGGGAGACGAGGTCGCGCATGCGGCCAAGGTTCCCACCACCTACGACCCCGTGGGCCAGTGCCGCGCGCTGCTGCGGGGCGTCTCGGCGGGGAGCTTTGTCGCCACGGGCTATGGCCGCAAGCTGTTTGTGGAGGCCTTCCCCGCCACAGCCGAAACTGCCGTCACCGACATCACGGAGATTCAGGCTTACGCCCTGGGCGCGGCCCGGCTTTTCCCCCAGGCCCGCACCATTCTCGATATCGGCGGGCAGGACTCCAAGGTCATCACCCTGGGCCAGGAGGGCCGGGTGCTGCGCTTCGAGATGAACGACCGCTGCGCAGCGGGCACGGGCAAGTTCCTGGAGATCATGGCCCTCTCGCTCCAGGTGCCCCTGGAGAACTTCGGCGCCTTTGCCCAGGCGGCGGACAGGCGCATCGCCATCAACAGCATGTGCACGGTCTTTGCCGAGAGCGAGGCCACAAGCCTTATGGCCAGGGGCGAGCGGCCCCAGAACATCGCCATGGGCATCCATCTCGCCATCATGCAACGCATCGCCTCCATGCTCAGGCGTGTTGGCCTCGCCGCTCCGCTGGTGTTTGCGGGCGGGGTGGCCCGCAACCCCTGCGCCGTGGCCCTGCTGCGAGAATTGACGGAAACCGACTGCTTCATCCCCCCGGACCCGGACCTTGTGGGAGCGCTGGGCGCCTGCCTGCATGGTCGCAGACAACAGGAGAAGAACCATGCCTGAGAATGTGACGCGCGCGGCCACCCTTGCCAAATTCGCCAGCCCTGTGGACCGATTTCATCTGGAGCTTGAGCCGCTGAAGGAGGCGGGAGTCAAACTGGCGGGCATGTACTGCGTTTTTGCCCCGGTGGAGCTTGTGCGCGCCGCCGGTGGCGTTGCAGTGGGCCTGTGCGGCAAAAAGCAGGCCCCCATTCCAGAGGCCGAGCGCGTGCTGCCGGCCAACCTCTGCCCGCTCATCAAGTCAAGCTACGGCTACGCCGCCGCAGGCAGCTGCCCGTACTTCAACGCCACGGACTTCATCCTGGCCGAGACCACCTGCGACGGCAAAAAGAAGATGTTCGAGCTCATGGACAGCATCAAGACCGTGCACATGATGCGCCTGCCCACGAACACGACGCCCGAGGCCCAGGTTCTGTGGCTGGCGGAGATGAAACGCCTGGCCGTATTCTTGGCGGAGCGCACCGGCGTGGCCGTGACGGACGAGGCCCTGCGGCGCGAGATTGCCCTGCAGAACAAGATCCGCCGCGCGCTGCTGGAGGTTGCCGCCTTCATGGCCGACGAGCGGCCCCCCATCTCCAGCATGGACCTGATGGGCGTGTGCGAGTCGCGCACCTTTGTGCTGGACCAGGAAGGGTATTTGGCTGACCTCATCGCCCTGCGTGGCGAATTGGAGGAGCTGCGGGCCAAGGGCATTTCGCCCTACATAAAGGGCGCGCCGCGCATCCTGCTCACGGGGACGCCCCTTGGCCGTGGCTCGGAAAAGGTGCTGAGCCTGCTGGAGGCCGCCGGGGCCGTGGTGGTGGCCCTGGAGAACTGCACCGGGCTCAAGGGCGTGGTGGGCCTTGTGGACGAGGACGCCGAGCCCATGGAGGCCCTGGCCAAGCGCTACCTGAACACGCCGTGTTCCTGCATGAGCCCCAACCAGGGCCGCTTCACCCTCATCGACGAGTTGACCAGGCAGTATGCGCCCACGGGCGTCATCGACCTGGTTTGGCAGGCCTGCCACACCTACAGCGTGGAGTCCCACCCCCTGGGCCGCCACGTGAGCGACGACCTGGGCCTGCCCTTCCTGAAGATCGAAACGGACTACACCGAGTCCGATGTGGAGCAGCTGCGCACCCGCATCGAGGCGTTCCTGGAACTGCAAGCGAACT
>JAVBYL010000334.1 GCA_030824035.1 Humidesulfovibrio sp. | reverse complement strand
GGCAATCCAGCCTTACCATACTCACCTTGAGCCCATCCCCCTGGCCCGATGCAGCGACACGAGTTCGCCGCGCCGGGAATACTGTCGGGCAAGGAGCCACTGTTTGAAACGAAAGAAGTCCCCCACGAAACCCTGCCGCATGCGCAGGCAAAAGCGCCCGGCCACCGGCCACCGCCGTCATGTCGGCCCGGCGCAGGACGGTACCTATATGAGCGACCAGAACAATAAACGCAGCCCGTTTCTGCTCGGCGCGCCCGGCGAGGGCGACATTCCCCTGGTTGGCGGCCCGGCCGGCCACCCGGCGGACGACACCACCCCGCGCCCGGAAATCCCCTCCATCATGCCCGTGCTTCCCGTGCGCGACATCGTGGTGTTCAACTACATGATCCTGCCGCTGTTCGTCGGGCGCGAGAAATCCGTCAAGGCCGTGGACGCGGCCCTCTCCGGCGAGCGCCACATCCTCATCCTCTCGCAGAAGGATGAAACCATCGACGACCCCGGCCAGGGCGACATGTACCAGGTGGGCACGGTGGCCATGATCATGCGCATGCTGAAAATGCCCGATGGCCGCCTGAAGGTGCTGGTGCAGGGGCTTTCCCGCGCGCGCGTCAAGCGCTTCATCACCGACGACCCCTTCCACCTGGCCGAGGTGGAGGCCCTGCCCGAGACCGAGGGCAAGGAGCTGACGGCCGAGCAGGAGGCGCTGGTGCGCTCCTCGCGCGAATTGTCGGAGAAGATCCTCACCCTGCGCGGCATTTCCCCCGGCGACATAATGGGCGTGCTGAACGCCGTGAACGAGCCGGGCCGCCTTGCCGACCTCATTGCCAGCAACCTGCGCATGAAGGTGGTGGACGCCCAGGCCATTTTGGAGTGCGAGGAGCCCGTTGAGCGCCTGCGCATGGTGAACAACCAGCTGGTGAAGGAGGCCGAGGTGGCCTCCATGCAGAACAAGATACAGTCCATGGCCCGCGAGGGCATGGACAAGGCCCAGCGCGACTTCTTCCTGCGCGAGCAGATGAAGGCCATCAAGCGCGAGCTGGGCGACGAGGGCGGCGAGGACGAGGAGATCGAGAGCATCCGCAAGGCCATAGAAAAGGCCGGGATGCCCAAGGATGTGAAGAAGGAGGCCCTGAAGCAGGTGGGCCGCCTGGAGTCCATGCATCCGGACTCCTCCGAGGCCACCGTCATCCGCACCTATCTGGACTGGATGACCGAGCTGCCCTGGAAGAAGCAGTCCAAGGACCGCCTGGACATCAAGGCCGCCAAGACCATCCTGGACGAGGACCACTTCGACCTGGAGAAGGTGAAGGAGCGCATTCTGGAGTACCTCTCCGTGCGCCAGCTGAACCCCAAGATGAAGGGCCCCATCCTGTGCTTCGTGGGCCCCCCGGGCGTGGGCAAAACCAGCCTGGGCAGGTCCATTGCCCGCAGCCTGGGCCGCAAGTTCCACCGCCTGTCCCTGGGCGGCATGCGCGACGAGGCCGAGATACGCGGCCACCGGCGCACGTACATAGGCGCCATGCCCGGCCGCATCATTCAGGGCATCAAGGGCTGCGCCACGCGCAACCCGGTCATCATGCTCGATGAAGTGGACAAGCTCGGCAACGACTTCCGTGGCGACCCTTCCTCCGCGCTTTTGGAGGTGCTGGACCCGGAACAGAACTTCACCTTCACCGACCACTACCTGAACGTGCCCTTCGACCTGTCTGCCGTCATGTTCATCTGCACGGCCAACAGCCTGGACACCATCCCCGGCCCCCTGCTCGACCGCATGGAGGTCATCCGCATTCCCGGCTACACCGAGCAGGAGAAGGTCAAGATCGCCCGGCGCTTCGTTATGCCGCGCCAGGCCAAGGACAACGGGCTCAAGGAGTCTGAGGTGAAGCTGGGCGACGAGGTGCTGGCCCGGATTGTGCGCGAGTACACCCGCGAGGCGGGCCTGCGCAACCTGGAGCGCGAGGTGGGCAGCATTTGCCGCAAGCTGGCGCGCAAGAAGGCCGAGGGCGAAAAGGGCCCGTTCACCGTCACCGAAAAGAACCTGCACAAGTTCCTGGGTGTGCCGCGCTTCCTGGAGGACGAACGGGAAACCACCCTGCCGCCCGGCGTTGTGGTCGGCCTGGCCTGGACCCCGTACGGTGGCGAGATGCTGCACGTGGAGGTTTCCACCATGCCCGGCACGGGCAAGCTGCAGCTCACCGGCAAGCTGGGCGATGTGATGAAGGAATCGGCCCAGGCGGCTGTTTCCCTTGCGCGCGCCAAGGCGGCCAAGTTCGGCATTCCGGCGGACTTCCACGAAAAGCGCGACATCCACATCCATGTGCCGGCGGGGGCAACGCCCAAGGACGGCCCCTCGGCGGGCGTGACGCTGTTCACGGCGCTCATCTCCTCGCTCACGGGCATTCCCGTGGACGCGGAGACGGCCATGACCGGCGAGATCAGCCTGCGCGGCCGCGTCATGCCCGTGGGCGGCATCAAGGAAAAGATCCTGGCCGCCGTGGCCCAGGGCATGAAGCGCGTCATCATGCCCAGCCAGAACAAGAAGGACCTGCAGGACATCCCCGAGGACCTGCGCGCCAAGATCTCCATCAAGTTCGTGGAGCATGTGGACGAAGTGTGGCCCCTGGCCAAGTCGTCTGCCAAGCCTGGCGCCAAGGGGGCCAAGCCCGCCAAGCCCGAGGCCAAGGCTGAAGTGAAGCCCGAGGTGAAGGTTGAGGCGAAGCCAGCGGCGAAGG
>JAVBYL010000357.1 GCA_030824035.1 Humidesulfovibrio sp. | reverse complement strand
GCCCACCGCATCCAGGCCGGGTCGGACATCTTCCTCATGCCCTCCAGCTACGAGCCCTGCGGGCTGACCCAGATGTACGCCCTGCGCTTCGGCACGCCTCCCGTGGCCACGGGCGTGGGCGGCCTGCGCGACACCATCGTGCCCTACCCGCACCCCCAGGCCACGGGGTTCATCTTTGACGAGGCCACCCCGGAGCGCTTCCTGGAAGCCATTCTGGAGGCCGTGGACCTCTGGCAGACCAAGCGGACCTATTGGCGCGGCATGGTCGACCGGGCCATGAACCAGGATTTCAGCTGGGAAAAATCCGCCGCGCAGTACGTCGAGCTGTATCACTCCCTGGGCGCGCGAGTGTGACGCCTACCCCTCAAAGCGAAAGGAGGGACCACGACATGCCTGTTACCAAAGCCTTCGATCAAAAGAGCAGTCGCTGCACGGTGACCTTCACCCTGCCCCTTGAGGCCACCGGAAACGCAAAAAAGCTGTTTTTGGCCGGGGAGTTCAATGGCTGGAGCCCGTCGGAGCTGCCCATGCGCAAGGGCAAGGGCGCGTTCAGCGTCAGCCTGGAGCTGCAAACCGAGCGCCAGTACCAGTACCGCTTCGTCACCGAGGCAGGCGTGTGGCTGAACGACACCCAGGCGGACTTCTACGTGTACAACGCCTTTGCCGACAGCGACAACTCCGTGGTGGCCCTCTAGCTCACGAGTCATCCCCTCCACATCCGCCAGGCCGCCCGCAATTCCTCAGGTCGCCCGCAGTTCTTTTAGGCCGCCTTGGGGCTGCCAGCTTCCGCGCCCTGGGCGGAAGCCTTGTCGGCGCCGGCCCGTATATCGGCCTGGGCATAGGCCTGCCCGCCACGGTAGCAGGAGAGGTAGCGCCGGGCCTGCTCCGCGCCCATGAACCGCCCCAGCACCCGCTCCTCGGTCCGCGTCAGGTCCACCACAATGAGCCCGTCCAGGCAATTGCCGAACTCCGGGTCCACATTGAAGGAGGCGATGCGCCCGCCGAGCTTGAGGTATTGCCGCAGCAGCACGGGAATGCCCCGGCCCTGCTCCAGCTCCGCCACCAGATCGCCCAGGTCGCCCGGGTGGGCGAAGGCCGCCTCCGGAAGGCTGACATCCAGCCGCCCCAGCCGCCGCACCTTGGGGCTCTTGGTGGGCCGCACCAGCCGCGCCAGGCCGGCATCCAGGTTGTGTCGCCGCAAAAAGGCCATCATCAGCTCGCGCGCCAGCTGGCTGTAGTCGCCGGAAATGCTCACGCAGCCAAACAGCGTGCGGTTGTGCGGGTTGCGCGCCACGTATTCCGCCAAGCCGCGCCACAACAGCAGGAGCGGCTGGTAGGCCTTTTGGTACTTGGGCCGCACGAAGGACCGCCCCAGCTCCAGCCCGTGCCCAACCTGGTCCCAGAACTCCGGCCGCAGCTTGAACTGCGTGCTGAGGTACATGCCCGCCGGGCCGTGCGCCGCAAGGACTTGGTCTGTGGGGGCAAAGCGGTACGCACCGGCCACCTCCTGGTCCACCTCGTTCCAGAGCACCAGGTGCCGGTAGTGGGCGTCGAAGCGGTCGGTGTCCAGCGGCTCGCCCGTGCCTTCGCCCACCTGACGGAAGGTGGATTCGCGCAGGCGCGCCACCTCGTGCAGAATTTCCGGAATCTCCCAGGCCCCCGCCTCGAACACAAGAAACGGCGCGCTCCGGGCCAGGATTCTCTCCTGCGGCAGGTTGGCTATCTCGACCAGGCGGCCGTCGCGCGGGCGCTGGGCGGCCAGGGCCTTGGCGGGCTTTGGCGCGCGTTTGCGCCAGAGCTTGGGCGCGGCGGGGGGCGCTTCGTCACGCCTGCGCAGCAGGTGGCAGCGGAAGCGCAGGTAAGCGCTCATGTCCTCATCCGAAGCGAAGGAAGCCAGCCGCTCGGCGCTCACCGCCGTGCCCACGCTCACCTGCACGGTGCGTCCGGTGCGCATGTTCTCGCGCGGGATGAGCAGCGTGCGTAGCCGCGGGTGCACCAGCCCGGCGGCCTGGAACAACGCGCCATTGCGGCCATGCACGAACACCGGCAGCACCGGGGCCTCGGCCTTGCGCGCCAGGGCGGCCACCCCGCGCTGCCAGGGCGGATCGGCCACCATGCGGCGGGCGACCTGCAGGCTGGCCACCTCCCCGGCGGGGAAGGCCAGCAGCGCGCCGCCGTTCTTCAGCCAGGAGAGCGCCTCCCGCAGGCCGGAAAGATTGCGCACCTTCGACCCGCCCCCGCCAAAGGGGTCCACCACGATGAGGTGCGGGCGCATTTCCGGAATACGGGCAAGCAGATGGTTGGCCAAAATTTTCACATCCGGCCGCAACTGGCCGAGCAGCCGCGCCAGCACCAGCCCCTCCAGCACGCCGAAGGGATGGTTGCTGGCAACAACCAATGGCCCGGTCAGAGGGATGCGCCCCAGATCGGCCCCGGAAATCTCGTGGCGCACGCCCAATTCGTCCAGGGCGCGAGAAAGGAACGCCCCGCTGGCGGCGTCCTCGCCGGGGGAGCGGACCTTGGCGTAGCGGGCGTTCAGCTCATCCAGGCCAAGAACCATGCTTAGCGGGCGGCCCAGGGCCTTGATGACGGAGTTTTTGAGGCCTGCGGCGGTGCCTGGCGTAATGCTGAAGGGCTGTGCGGTCTGGAGCTGCTGCGTGGGCATGGCGCCTCCCCTGGCTGGTGTTGCGCGCGGCCTTTGCCGGGCGCGCATGGCGGGGGGAGCGGTGGGAAT
>JAVBYL010000243.1 GCA_030824035.1 Humidesulfovibrio sp. | reverse complement strand
GGAGGCGGCTGGAAGTTCTGGCCCTGCTGCCAGTTCGGCCCCAGGGTGTCGTACAGCTTGCGCTTCTCCGGGTCTTTCAGCACCTCGTAGGCCTCCCCGGCCTCCTTGAACTTGCCCTCGGCGGCGTTGTCGCCGGGGTTCAGGTCGGGGTGGTATTTGCGGGCCAGCTTCTTGAAGGCCTTGGAGATTTCATCCTGCGAGGCCGAACGGGCCACGCCCAGGATTTTGTAATAGTCCTTGTATTCAACGCTCATCGAGGCTCAACTCCTTCCTGCGTCATGGCGGGCGGTATCGCTACTCCATTCAAAATAGTGTGTGTTTGCGCCCTGTCAAGGGAGTTTTCCACAGGGGGCGCTGTCTTTTTTATGCGCGCGCGGCAACGGGGCGAATGGTCAGCTGAAGCGGAAGTCCTGCTTGGTGCCCTTGTACTCGCAGTAGTAGCACCTCTCCGGCTTCATGAACAGCCGCACCAGGAACATTCCCGCCACAAAGCCGCCCACGTGGGCCCACCAGGCGATGCCCTGGGCAAAGCCGCTCAGGTGCTCGAACAGGCCGGAAATGATTTGGCTGAGGAACCAGAAGCCCAGGAACAGCCAGGCGGGCAGACGAACGATGTAGGGAATGATGATGATGGGGATGAAGGTGAGCACCTTGCCGCGCGGGTAGAGCATGACATAGCCGCCCATGACGCCGGCCACGGCCCCGCTGGCCCCGATGATGGGCGTGGTGGAGGTGCGGTTGAAGAACATGTGCAGCGCCAGGGCCGAGAGCCCGCAGAGCAGGTAGAACAACAGGAAGCGGCCCGGCCCCATGACGTCTTCGATGTTGTCCGCGAAGATCCAGAGCATCCACATGTTCATGATGAGGTGCCACCAGCCCGCGTGCATGAACATGTACGTGAGGAAGGGCAGCGCCCCCGTGGCCGGAAAGCCCGCCACCGCCGCCCAGTCCGGGAAGGCGAAGCGCGCGGGAACCACGCCCAGCAGGTAGTACAGGTGCTCCTGCGCCCTGGGGTGCAGGCTGGTTAAAAAATAATGCAGGGCCACATTGGCCAGGATGACCAGGATGACGGCAAAGGGGGTGTGCACCCTGGGCGTGTCGTCCTTCAGGGGGATCATGCGTCCGCCTCTGCGTCCCCCTCGCCATTCTCGGCCCAGTCCGCGTCATCAAGGTCGATTTCCTCGGGCAGCTCCACGGGGTCGGCGGCCACGCCGTCCAGCAGCTTGGCCAGCTGGGCATCAAAGCGCTGCATGCGGGCCTGACGGCGCAGCTGGATGGCCTCGACGAGCTCCCTGGCGCGCTCGGCCAGGGTGTCCAGGCCGCCGTCGTTTTCCACCACCAGGTCGCAGGCGGCGAGCTTGCGGTCCTCTGGCCATTGCCAGGAGTCGAAGGTGTCCAGCACCTCCGGCGCAAGGCCGCGGCTTTCGCGCAGGGGGCCGCGGCGCATGGCCTCCGGGCTGCGCACGCCCACCAGCACGTCGGCAAGGCCCAGGCCGCTCTTGGTCTCGCCCGCGCGCCACCCGGCCTCCAGGAACAGCGGAATCTCGGCCACGGCCATGGCCCGGGCGGTGTGGGCCGCCCAGAACTCGCGCAGGCCGTGCTCCACCAGCGGGTGGATGACGTCCTCCACCTCGCGGCGCAGGCCGGGGGTGTGGAGCATCTGGGCCAGCAGCCCGGACTTGTCCACGCCGCCGCGCTCGTCCAGCACCTCCCGCCCGAAGCGCCGTGCCAGCAGGGCGGAGCCGTCTCCGCCGGGGCCGTACAGGGCGGCCACGTAAGCATCGGCGCTGAAGGTCGGCGGGGCATCCGGCAGTTGGGAAAGGGCGGCCAGCAGGGCGGACTTGCCGCTGCCGGGCATGCCGGTGAGCACCACGCGCAGGCAGTCGCCCGCCAGCTCGCGCAGCAGGGCCTTGAAGTCTTCCGGCGGGTCGTTGTGGATGTCGAGCACCTCGCCCGTTTCCGGGTGGCGCAGCACCAGCCGGTAGGCGTGGAGCATCTGCCTGGTGGCCAGGGCGGCAAGCGGGCCGGGTTGGGCCAGCCAGCGGGCGTGGTCGGAGGGGCCGTACACCGGGTCGCCTACAAGGGGGTGGCCGATGTGCGCCATGTGCACGCGGATTTGGTGGGTGCGGCCGGTGTGCAGGCGCACGGCGACGAGGCTGGCGCGGCCCAGGCGGTCGGTCCACAGGCGCTTCCAGGTGGTGCGGGCCTCGCGCCCGCCCTTTTTGAGCACGGCCATCTTGGTGCGGATGGTGGGGTGCCGCCCGATGGGCTGGTCGATGTCGCCGCCGTCGTCCCACTGGCCGGGCTTGGGGCGGCCATGCACCACGGCGAGGTACGTCTTGCTCACGGCCCTGGCGGCAAAGGCGGCGGAAAGCGCCAGGCGCGTGGCCTCGTTCAAGGCCACGGCGATGAGCCCGGTGGTGTCCTTGTCCAGCCGGTGCACAATGCCGGGGCGCTCGCCGTCCATGCCGGAAATCTCGGGCGCAAGCTCGGGGAAGTGGTGCAGCAGTCGGTTCACCAGGGTGGCGTCCGGCTGGCTGGGGGCCGGGTGCGTGGTCAGTCCGGTGGGTTTGTTGATGATGGCGACGTCTTCATCGCGGTAGACGATGGTGAGGGGGAGATCCTCGGCCTGGGGCGCGCCCAGGCTTGAGAGCACCGGGGTGATGAAGACGAGGCGCTCGTACCCTTCCAAACGTTGGCCCGGCTTGCGGCAGGGCTTGCCGTTCACGCTGGCGTG
>JAVBYL010000176.1 GCA_030824035.1 Humidesulfovibrio sp. | reverse complement strand
TGGTTCAGCACGCTGCCCAGGGTGTACTTGGTGTCGTCGTGGGTGGCGGCGTCCTCCACGGCCTCGGAGATGGCCAGGCCCAGGCTGCCCTTGCACTCCGGGTCCTTGGCCAGCATGGCGCGCCCGGCGTTGGTCTTGTCGGAGGGGGAGGGGAAAATCTCGCCGCCGTAGCTGTTGATGAGAATCTTCCGGTAGGGCTTCTGCTCGTAGCTCACCTTCACCATGTACACGGTGCACTTCATGTCGAACATGCCGCAGGCGAAGGAGAGCGCCGTGCCCCACTGGCCCGCGCCCGTCTCGGTGGACAGGCGTTTGGTGCCCTCGCGCTTGTTGTAGTACACCTGCGGAATGCTGGTGTTGGTCTTGTGCGAGCCGGAGGGGGAGACGGACTCGTTCTTGTAGTATATGCGGCACTTGACGCCCAGGGCTTCTTCCAGGCGCTTGGCGCGCACCAGGGGCGTGGGGCGAAAGAGGCGGTAAATGTCCTGCACCGGCTCGGGAATCTCGATGAAGCGCTCGGGGCTCATCTCCTGCTCGATGAGCGCCTTGGCGAAGATGGGCTCCAGCTTGTCCGGGGTCAGTATCTCCTTGGTCTGCGGATCGCGCGGCGGGGCCAGCGGGGTCGGCAGGTCCGGCAGGGCGTTGTACCAAACCTTGGGCATCTCGGACTGGGGCAGGTTGATTCTGGTTTCCACGGTGTTTTCCTCCTGAAAATGGTGCGGGCCGGTTTTGCGGCCGTTCCCCTCGGTGTTTTCCTCAGATGTTCGACACAAAAAAAGGGCCACGGTTCTGAAGTCCGCGGCCCTTTGTAGAGCATCCGTCAAGCCGGCGGCTTCATATTACGTGCCACCAGCGCCACCAGCATAGGCCGGGCGTATGTATACAGCTCTTGCGCATTGTGGGTGAGTACTTCCAGCCGCTCCAGTTGTCAATACCGCCCCACCCGCCACACCACGCAAATACTTGCCAGAGAACAGAACCCCGGCTATCAAGGGGCACGCGCTCACCCCGCCCCCTTGCAAGGACGGGCCGCGAATTATGTTCGGGAGGCATTACGGTGGAAAAGCTTGTGTATTTTATTGAGGGCGACGGCATTGGCCCCGAGGTTTGGGCCGCTGCGCGTCCTGTCATCGATGGAGCTGTCAAGAAGGCCTACGGCGACGCCAAGAAGCTGGTGTGGCAGGAGATTTTGGCTGGCGAGAAAGCCGTGCGCGAAACCGGCGAAAACCTGCCCCAGGCCACCATGGACGCGCTCAAGGGCGCGGAGCTGGCCATGAAGGGCCCCCTGGGCACGCCGGTGGGCAAGGGCTTCCGCAGCCTCAACGTCACCCTGCGCCAAGTGTTCGACCTGTACGCCTGCATCCGGCCCATCAAGTATTTCCCCGGCATCGAGTCCCCCGTGAAGCACCCTGAGCGCGTGGACATGGTCATCTTCCGCGAGAACACCGAGGACGTGTACGCGGGCATCGAGTGGGCCGCTGGCACGCCCGAGGCCAAGCGCGTGGTGGCCTTTTTGCGCGATGAAATGGGCGCCAAGCTCGACGACCTGGCCGCCATCGGCATCAAGCCCATGACGGAGAAGGGCTGCAAGCGCCTTGCCCGCCGCGCGCTCAAGTTCGCCATCGACCAGAAGCGCCCCAGCCTGACCCTGGTGCACAAGGGCAACATCATGAAGTTCACCGAGGGCGGCTTCCGCGCCTGGGGGTACGAGATGGCCGCCGCGGAGTTCGGCGAGTTCACCATGACCGAGGCCGAGGCCGCCGAGGGCGCCAAGAAGCCGGTCATCGTCAACGACCGCATCGCCGACGCCATGTTCCAGGAGGTGCTCATCCGCCCCGAGAAATACAGCGTGGTGGCCACCACTAACCTGAACGGCGACTACATCTCCGACGCGCTGGCCGCGCAGGTGGGCGGGCTTGGCCTGGCGCCGGGCGTGAACATGAGCGACACCCTGGCCTTTTTCGAGGCCACCCACGGCACCGCCCCGGCCATCGCCGGCAAGGACATGGCCAACCCCGGCAGCCTCATCCTCTCCGGCACCATGATGCTGGAACACCTGGGCTGGCACGAGGCCGCAGGACTGGTGCACGCCGCCGTGGCCAAGGCCATCTCCGCGCGCCGCGTCACCGTGGACCTGGCCTCCCAGATTGAGGGCGCCAAGGCCGTGGGCTGCAAGGAGTTCGGCGAGATTCTGCTGGGCAGCCTGTAGCACCCGTCCCCACAAATCCAAACGCCCGCCTGGAGCACTTCCTGGCGGGCGTTTTTTGGGGTGCCCAGGGACAAATTTTCTATCGACACGGCTTACATCGACACGGCTCACACCGGCAAGCCGCTAACCGCCCATGCGGCTGACCCAAAGCCGCTGCGGCTCCACGGCCAGGGCGGCGCGCATGCGCTCCACCTGCCGCAGCACGTGCTCCACCTCCAGCCGCAGGGTCACCGCGAGGGCCTCGGCGTGTGCAAGCTCATCACGCTTCAGGCAATCGCCCACGGCCTTGGCTAGGTCCGCCAAGCCGTACGCCCGTATGGCCCCGGCGATGTTCACAAGCGAATGGAGAGCCTTGCGCGCGTTCTCCAAGGAGTTGCGCTCAAGCCCGGCCTCCACTTCGGCCAAACGCTCCGGCGCCTGGGTGGAGAACAACGCCAACATTTGGCACAAAACATCCTCGCTCTCGGCAAAGGCTTCGGCCAAGGATTCCACATTCACGCCCGCGAGGGCTCTCTGCACTTCCATACCCACCCACCTTGC
>JAVBYL010000174.1 GCA_030824035.1 Humidesulfovibrio sp. | reverse complement strand
TCCGGCCGCAGCTGCAGGCCGTAGCGCCGCGCCAGGGCCTTCCAGGCCAGCCAGCACAGGCTGGCCACCACAAGGCCCAGAGCCCAGCCAGCCAGCACGTCCAGGGGGAAGTGCTTGCCCACGTAAAGCCGCGACCAGCCCACAACCACGGGCAATGCCCAGATGTAGGGGCGCGTGCGCCGCCAGAGCAGCGCGGCCATAAGGGCCAAGGCGGCGGAATTGGCCGCGTGGGCCGAGGGGAACGAGGTGCCGCGCTCGCGCTCCGGGGTGTAGTCGTCCGGCAGGCGCTGCCAGAGGCCGTGCTCCTGGTGGTACACGCCCGGCAGGGACTGCACGGGCCGCAGCCGCCCCACGGCGTGCTTGACCTGGTTGGTGGAAAAGTCCGAGACGCCCATAACCAGCACCAGCAGGATGAAATACACTGCCTGGCCCTTGCCGCGCCGCCAGCAGCGCCACACCAGCAGCCCCGCCAGAATGAAGAACAGCGGCGCGCGCAGGGAAAACACGGGCAAAAGAACATCAAGGAGCGGGCTCCGCCACTGCTGGTTGAGCAGGGTGAACAGGGACAGGTCCAGGGCGGGCGGTGCGAACATGGGGGGATCCTCTGGCGTGACTTCTGGGGGCGCTTTGCCGGGAATGCGCCGCCGGTGCTCTGCGAATCGGCTTTCTGGGCTATGCCCCATGCGCACGCGGCTTGTCAAAGCCCGGTAATTCGTTCAAAACTGTCGCGCCGGGCATCCGCGCCCGGCCATATCCCTTTCCCCGGAGCCGATTCATGCCGCAAGCCCGCATCGCCCTGACCATGCCTCGCCTTGGCCTTTACGGCGGGGCGGAAGGCTTTGGCTGGCGGCTGGCCGAGGCCCTGGCTGGCCAGGGGCACGCCGTGGACTTCCTGTGCGCCCGGGCCGAGGGAGCCCCGCCCCCCGGGGTGCGTGTGGTTGAGCTGGGCCGCCCGCCCCTGGGCCGCGCCCTCAAGAACCTCTGGTTCGCCCGCGCGGTGGAGGAGAGCCTTGCGCAGTCGTCCTACGATCTGGTCTTCGGCATGGGCCGCACCTGGAACCAGGACATTCTGCGCGTGGGCGGCGGCCCGCAGAGCATCTTCAACCGCCTCACCGAGGCGGCCCACGGAAAGGGCCTGGCCCGTGTGTTCAAGCGCCTGCTCCGAAGCCTCTCGCCCTCCGCTGCGGTCATCGAGTGGATGGAGGCCCGCCAGTTCGACCGGCCCGCCGAGCCAAGCCAACACGGGGCCCAGCGCCCCCCTCAGCGCATTGTCTGCGTCTCGGACCTGGTGCGCGACTGGCTGCTGGAGGCCCACCCGACCCTGGACCCCACCCGCGTGAGCGTCATCTACAACAGGCCGGACCTGGCCCGCTTCGCCCCGCTGACGCCACAGCGCCGCCAGCAGCTGCGCGCCGCCCAGGGCCTGGCGGACCAGGACATCCTCGTCTGCACCGCGGGCACGAATTTCGCCCTCAAGGGCGTGGGCACGCTCATCCGCGCCCTGGCGCTGCTGCCCCCGCGCTTCCACCTCGCCGTGGCGGGCGGACGCGGGCCGGAACGCTGGCTGGCCCTGGCCCGCGAGCTGGGCGTGGAGGGCCGCGTGCGCTTTGCTGGAAAGGTGGCGGACATGCCCGGCTTTTACGGCGCGGCGGATGTTTTCGCCCTGCCCTCGTACTACGACGCCTGCTCCAACGCCGTGCTGGAGGCCCTGGCCTGCGGCCTGCCCGCCGTTTCCAGCGCGCGCAACGGCAGCGCCGTGTTCGTGCCCCGGCGGCACGTCCTGGATGATCCCGGCGATCACCAGACCCTGGCCGCCCTGCTCCAATCCGCCGCGGACGAGGCCCGCGACGCCTCCCGGCCCGCCTTCACCTGGCCGGACGACCGGCCATGCGGCCTACAGCCCTACCTGGACCTCGTGCGCGAGGTGCTGGCCGAGAAGGAGGCCGCGCGATGAGCAGCCCCGCTTCCCCTGCTGTTCTCGATGCCCTTTTCCTCACCCCCTCGGGCGAAACCCTGCCCAGCGTGCGCTTCCGCGTGCTGCCCTTTGTGCAGGAGGGCCGCCGCGCCGGGCTCAGCCTCGACTGGCGGCGCGTGCCCAAGGCCGTGCACCAGCGCCTGTTCTTCCTCCTCGGCCTGCCCAGGGCCAGGGTCGTCGTCATCCAGCAGAAGCTCTTCGCCCCGTGGGAACTGGCGCTCATCCGCCGCCGCTGCGAGTTTTTGGCCTACGATGTGGACGATGCCCTGTGGGCCCTGCACCCGGCGGACGCGAAAAAACCCGGCAGCGCGGAAAAGTCCGCCAAGATCGCCCGGCGGTTCGCCCACACCTGCGCCAGCGTGGACCTCGTCATCGCGGGCAACGCCTACCTGGCCGAGCACGCCGCCCCGCACCAGAAGAACATCACCATCCTGCCCACCCTGCTGGACACGCGCGTGTACACCCCAGGCCCCTCGGAGTTCGCCAGCCTGGGCCCGCTCATCGTGGGCTGGATGGGGACCTCGGGCAACCTGTGGTTTCTGCCGGAGGTGCTGCGCGAGCTGGCCCCGCACCGGCAGCGCCTGGACATCCGCGTGGTTTCGGACAAACCCTACGAGGGCGAGCTGGACGACATGGTGCGCTACGAGGCCTGGAGCCCCACCCGCGAGGTGGACCAGTTGCGCGGGTTCGACTGCGGGCTGATGCCGCTGACCGACGATGAGTTCACGCGCGGCAAGTGCGGCTTCAAAATTCTGCAGTACATGGCCTGCGGAGCCGTGCCCGTGGCCAGCGCCGTG
>JAVBYL010000264.1 GCA_030824035.1 Humidesulfovibrio sp. | reverse complement strand
CTCGTGAGCTAGAGGGCCACCACGGAGTTGTCGCTGTCGGCAAAGGCGTTGTACACGTAGAAGTCCGCCTGGGTGTCGTTCAGCCATACGCCCGCCTCGGTGACGAAGCGGTACTGGTACTGGCGCTCGGTTTCCAGCTCCAGGCTGACGCTGAACGTGCCCTTGCCCTTGCGCATGGGCAGCTCCGACGGGCTCCAGCCATTGAACTCCCCGGCCAGAAACAGCTTTTTTGCGTTTCCGGCGGCCTCAAGGGGCAGGGTGAAGGTCACCGTGCAGCGGCTGCTCTTTTGATCGAAGGCTTTGGTAACAGGCATGTCGTGGTCCCTCCTTTCGCTTTGAGGTGAAGGCGTCACACTCGCGCGCCAAGGGAGTGATACAGCTCGACGTACTGCGCGGCGGATTTTTCCCAGCTGAAGTCCTGGTTCATGGCCCGGTCGACCATGCCGCGCCAATAGGTCGGCTTGGTCTGCCAGAGGTCCACGGCCTCCAGAATGGCCTCCAGGAAACGCTCCGGGGTGGCCTCGTCAAAGATGAACCCTGTGGCCTGGGGGTGCGGGTAGGGCACAATGGTGTCGCGCAGGCCGCCCACGCCCGTGGCCACGGGAGGAGTGCCGAAGCGCAGGGCGTACATCTGGGTCAGCCCGCAGGGCTCGTAGCTGGAGGGCATGAGGAAGATGTCCGACCCGGCCTGGATGCGGTGGGCCAGGTCCTCGGAGTAGCCCACGATGACGCAGAGCCTGTCGTGGTACATCTCGGCCATTTCCTGCAGCCTGGCCTCGTACTCGAGCTTGCCTTCGCCCAGCACGATGAGCCCCACCTCGCGCTCCATGAGCTTGGGGATGATGTCGATGAGCAGGTCGATGCCCTTCTGGTCGCGGTAGCGGCCGATGAAGCTGAGCAGCGGCTTGTTCTCCAGCTGGTCCGGCAGGCACATCTCCTTCAGCAGTGCGCTCTTGCACTCCTGCTTCCCCTCCGGGCTGCCGGAGCGGTAAATGCAGGGCAGAAACTTGTCGTCGCGCGGGTCCCAAACGGAGTAGTCCGCCCCGTTGAGGATGCCCCGCAGGGCCCCACGGCGGCGGCGCAGCATGCCCTCCAGCCCGCAGCCGAACTCCGGCGTCAGGATTTCCTCGGCGTAGGAGGGGCTCACGGTGGTCACGGCGTCGGCGTAGGCTATGCCGGTTTTCAGCAGGTTGAAGTCGCCGTAAAACTCCGCGCCGTCCATGTTCCAGGCCTCGGCCGGCAGGCCGGAATCGAAGAACAGCCGCGAGGCGAAGCGGCCCTGGAAGGCCAGGTTGTGGATGGTGAGCACCGTTTTGGTGTTTTTCCAAAAGGGGTCCGTGCGCCGCCAAAAGTGCAGGTAGGCTGGCACCAGGGCGCTTTGCCAGTCGTGGGCGTGGATGACCGCCGGGGCCCAGTCGAGCCTGCGGGCCCACTCCAGGGTGGCGCGGCAAAAAAAGTTGAACCGCTCGCAGTTGTCGAAGTAGTCCCCGGCGTGGGTGTTGTACAGGTGGCGGCGGTCGAAGTATTCGCCCCGGCCCACAAAGTACACGGGCATGCCGTAGTAGTCGGCCTGGTATATCTCGGCGGTGATGGGCGCCCAGGGGTAGCCCACGGGGCAGCGTTCCGTCAGCAGCCGCAGGTTGAACCCGCTGGTGGCGATGCGCCCGTACAGCGGGGTGACCACGGCGGTGTTCACGCCCATGCGCGAAAGAGTCAGCGGCAATGCGCCCAGCACGTCTGCCAGTCCGCCGGTCTTGGAGAAGGGGTACATCTCCGAGGTCATGAACAGGACAAGGGGCTTGATGGGCATGGCTCTCCTCTTTCTGGGCGCTGTGATCAGCCCGGACTGACGGCGCGGGGCGCTGTGGCGGGCCGCAAACTTTCGAGGTGGCGGAGGTAGTCGCCCACGATGCGGCCGTGGTCGAAGGCCAGGGGCGGCAGGGCGTGAAGCGGGTGCAGTTCGGCGCGCGCGGCGTCGTCTCCGGCCTTCAAGGCCAAGATATCAAGGGGCTGGGCGGTGTACACCACGCTCAGGGTGTGGTGGCGCGGGTCGCGGCCGGGGTCGGAATATACGCCAAGCAGGCTCGTCAGCACCACCTCAAGCCCGGTCTCCTCTTTGGCTTCGCGCAGGGCGGCGGCCTCGCAGCTTTCGCCGTAGTCCACAAAACCGCCGGGCAGAGCCCAGCCGGGGGGCGGGTTTTTGCGCTCCACCAGCACAATGCCGCGCCCTGGCACATGGATGAGCACATCCACAGTGGGCAGCGGGTTGCGGTGCTGGGTGAGGCCGGTCATGTCTAACTCCCTGGGAATAAAGGAGTACCATTTTCGGAAGCGCAAAGTGGCATGGTCTGACGCTATGATCTATAGGCTCTCAAGCCGCAAAATTCAAGCACATTCCAGCAACATGTTTACGCAATTTGCGTAGCCGGAAGTGGGAAAACGTCCTGGCCGCACGTTTGGCGCTCGGGCACGGAAAAGGAGAGCTGTGGGCGAAGAAGAAAGACGCGGAGGAAAAACAGCGGAGGAGAAAACAGTGCAGGGGGATGCGAGCGAGGGGGAAAGAAGAAGCCGGGGCTGGAAACGAAATCGGCTTCCCGTGGGACCACCCCAGGGAAGCCGGTTTCAGCAAAAGAAGGAAGGATACTTGGCATAGAGCAAGAGCCGGGCCAAACTTGGCCGCCGCCGCAAATAAAAAATAATATCATTGAAAATCGTGTACTTGAAAGACTTGATTTTTGTGGCAGCTGGGTCCGGAGCCCCAAAAACAGGGGAAAACCGTAAAAGAAATTGTACTTCGCGGGGTCTCGCCAGGGGCTGGGGCGGGCGATGTTAAAAAAACTGAACCAGCC
>JAVBYL010000038.1 GCA_030824035.1 Humidesulfovibrio sp. | reverse complement strand
TTTTTTGCTGTCCGAGCTTGACAGTGGGCGGGCTCGCGGGTAGAAGGTGTCTCCCTTTGAGCGGGAATAACTCAGCGGTAGAGTGCAACCTTGCCAAGGTTGAAGTCGCGAGTTCAAATCTCGTTTCCCGCTCCAAAGGAAAAAGGCGGCATAGCCAAGTGGTAAGGCAGAGGTCTGCAAAACCTCCATCCTCCGGTTCAAATCCGGATGCCGCCTCCAGACGAGCGGGAATAACTCAGCGGTAGAGTGCAACCTTGCCAAGGTTGAAGTCGCGAGTTCAAATCTCGTTTCCCGCTCCAGGCTCTTTTCCGGGGGCTGACCCCAAACGTCAGCCCCCGTTTTCATTCCCCCGGCGCAGCCAGCGCAAGCAGGCATTGCCGGGAGCTCACAACGAGCGGGAATAACTCAGCGGTAGAGTGCAACCTTGCCAAGGTTGAAGTCGCGAGTTCAAATCTCGTTTCCCGCTCCAGCACATGCAAAGGCCGACCTCGTATGAGGTCGGCCTTTTTGTTTGCATGGCTTTAGATTAATCCTGCGATGCTCTTTCATCTATGAAAAAATGTAGACAGTTGCAGGTCGGACACCGAGGCTGAGGCGTGATGGGCTGCGTCTGCAGCATCTTCAGCTTGCCTTGCTGCCTCGTCAGCCGCACTTTGCGCCAGCTCCGCAGCACTCTGCGCCAGCTCCGCTGAATACTCTGCTTCTTGCGCATGGTCGCTAGCTTCTTTCGCCTTGCGGTATGTCATGATGTTCATGAGCAGGTTGGCAGCCAGCAGGAGAACAATAGCGTTCTTCACCACCCATGTGAGTCGTTCGTGAAGTCTAATCTTGTTGTGAATATCTTTCAGCTGCATCATCAGCCTTCCTCATAGAGTGATTGAAGAACGAGCCTATATGCCAAACTCGTAACATATTGAGCGGCGCATAACATGTTGTGCTGAGATTTGTCCATCCGGAGGATCAATGTTCATCAGACTGCTGAACAGTCTGGAAACATATGAAAAAGGCCAAACCCGCTAAGGGTCGGCCTTTCGTTGACATGGACAGATATCAAAGTGCAGCTAGAAGGTGCGGTTGTCCTCCAGCCTCTTGGCGTCCTGGGCGATGCCCTCCGGCCCCAGCACCTCCACCTCCGGCTTGAGCTTCAGAAGGGCCTGGAAGGCCGCCTGGAAGGCTCCCACGTCGAGTTTGCCAGCCACGGCCAGCCGCACGGCGAGGCGGTCTTTGCCGCCGGGGTTGGTGATGACGATTTGCCAGGCGCGGATGCTGGGGAATTGCGCCGCCACCTGCGCGGCCTGGGCGGGGTAGATGAACTGCCCCTTGACCTTGGCCGTGTCGTCGGCGCGGCCCTTGATGCCGTCCAGCCGGAGCGCGGTGCGCCCGCAGGGGCAGGGCGCCTCGATGAGGCTTGAAAGATCGCCCGTGGCCAGGCGGATGAGCGGATAGTCCCTGGCGAAGGGCGTCACCACCACCTCGCCGATTTCGCCCGTGGGCAGGGGGCGGCCGGTGGCCGGGTCGCAAATTTCCACCCAGGCGCGGGAGGACAGGTGCATGCCGTCGGCGCGCTCGCATTCGTAGGCGATGCAGCCCACATCCGCCGTGCCGTAGCCCTGGCGCACGGTGCAGCCGAACAGCTCCTCCACCTCCGCACGCAGGGCCGGGGTCAGCCGCTCCGCGGCCACGAAGGCCTTGCGCAGGGCCAGGTCGGTTTTGGGGTTCAGGCCCAGGCTGCGGATTTTCTCGCCGATGACCTTGAGATAGCTGGCCATGCCCACGAAGCCCGTGACCGGCAGCCGCCGCATGAGCTCCGCCTGCACCTCCGTGTTGCCCGGTCCGGCGGGTATCACCGCGCAGCCCAGCTCGCGCAGGGGTTCCTCCAGCATCAGCCCGGCCGGGGTCAGGTGATAGCTGAAGGTCATCTGCGCCAGGTCGCCCTTGCGGAAGCCCGCGGCGTGGAAGGCCTCGGTCCAGCCCCAGTAGTCGCGCCCGCGGCCCTCGGGGTCGAACAGCGGCCCGGGGGACTGGTAGATGCGGCTCAGCTCGCCTGGTTTGCAGGCCAGCAGCCAGTCCAGCCCCTGCTCGGCCTGCAGGCCGATGAGCTCCTTTTTGCGCAGGGGCGGCAGGGAGGCGAAGCCCTCCGGCGTTTGCGCCTCGCGCAGGGTAAGGCCGGACAAGGCCAGGCGGGTTTGGAACTCGCGGGAGGCCTTGGCGGCTTTCCTGAGCAGCGCGCACAGGCTTTTCCATTGGGCTTCCCGGCGCGCCGCCGGGGCAGCGCCCTCCAGGGCGTTATGGTACATGGCCGACCTCCTGGTCCGCTGGTGCCGTTGCTAACCCAGCCAGCGCTTGCGCCGCCGGTAGTGCTTCACATCGCGATAGCTGCGCTTGGCGCCGCCGTGGCCCATGCCCAGGTAGAACTCCTGCACGTCCGGGTTGTTCAGCAGGCCCTTGGCCTCGCCTTCCATGACGATGCGCCCGTTCTCCATGATGTAGCCGTGGCCGCTCACCGAGAGGGCCGCGCGGGCGTTCTGCTCCACCAGCAGCACGGTGACGCCCTCGTTGGCGTTGATGCGCGTGACAATTTCGAAGATCTCCTCCACCAGCAGCGGGGCCAGGCCCAGGCTCGGTTCATCGAGGAGCAGCAGGCGGGGCCGGGCCATGACGGCGCGGCCGATGGCGAGCATCTGCTGCTCGCCGCCGGACATGTACCCTGCCAACTGCTTGCGGCGCTCCCGCAGGCGGGGGAAGTAGGCGTATACCTTTTCCAAACTTTCGGCGAACTCGCCGCGGGGCCGTGTGTGCGCCCCGCAGCGCAGGTTCTCCTCAACCGTGATGTCCACGAAGATGCGCCTGCCTTCCATGACCTGGAACACCCCCTGGCGCACGATGCGCTCCGGGGCCAGGGTGTGGATGGGCGCGCCATCGAAGACCACGGAGCCCGCCGTGACCTCGCCGTTTTCCGAGCGCAGCAAACCGGAGATGGCCTTGAGCGTGGACGACTTGCCCGCGCCGTTGGCTCCCAGCAGGGCCGTGATGCCGCCCTCGCGCACGGTGAGGGAGAGCCCCTTGAGCACGAGGACGACGTCGTTGTACACGACCTCCAGGTTCTCCACCCGGAGCAGGTCTTTTGCGGGCGTCTGGTCCGTCATGCTTATTTACCGAGCCACTCCGCCTTGCGGTCCAGGCTTTCCTGAGCCACGAAGGTGAGCTTGCCGCTGCTGATCTTGTACAGGAACACGGCCATACTGGGGCGGTGGTCCGTGGGCAGGAAGCTGATGGCCGGGGCCAGGCCCATGGGGTCGTAGTTGGTCATGCCCTCCAGGGCGGCCTTGATGGACGGGCCGGTGAGGGGGCCCTTGGCCGCGGCCAGGCGCAGGCCCTCGCCCATGGCCAGCATGGAAACGAAGCCACGCACGTAGTGGGTCATCTGCGGCTGGTTCTTGCTCATCTCCATAACGGCCTTCATGCCCGGCACGTCCTGGCCGTACACGGCGGCGGCCTGCAGGCTGTAGGCGCCCTCGCAGGCGTCGCCCGCCATCTTGATGAGGTTCTCGTCCGAGCCCCAGATGTTGGTCAGGAAGGTGGCCTTCAGGCCGATCTTTTTGGAGTCCTTGAGGATGACGGCAGTGGAGGGCGTGGTGCCGCCGATCCAGATGAAGTCCGGCTTCTTGTCCTTCAGGGGCAAGAGCTGCGTGGTGGCGTCGATGGCCTTGAGGTCCACGGTGGCCTCGCCCACGGTCTCAAAGCCCAGCTCGGTGGCGTATTCCTTGGCCGCCGGGATGGGGGAAAGGCCGTAGGGGTGGTCCGGGTACAGGAAGGCGATCTTGGGCTTGCGCGCCTCCTTCCAGTTGGTCTTGAAGTACTTGAGCCCGGCGCGCACCTGGGTGGAGTAGTCCGCCGAGGTGAAGAAGTTGTAGGGCGCGGTCTTGGGATCGGTGAGGTGGGCCGAGTAGGAGGCCGAGAAGTAGGGGATCTCGTCCTTGGCGGCGTTGCGGGTCAGCGCCTCGGTGACGGCGGTGCCGTAGCCCTGGATGGCGGCCACCTTCTCCTGCGCGAACTTCTTGTAGATGGAGAGGCCCTGCTGCACGTTGTAGGCGTCGTCCTGCACATCCAGCACGATCTTGGCGCCGTTGATGCCGCCGTTGGCGTTGATGTACGCCGCGCCGGCCTTCACGCCCTCGGCGTAGGGCGCGCCCACGGAGGAGGTGGGACCGGAGAGGTCGATGATGCCGCCGATGCGGATGTCGCCGCCAGCCTTGGCAGCGGCCTTGTCGTCCTTCTTTTCGCCGCCGCAGCCGCCCAGGGCCAGCATGGCGGCCAGGGCCAGGCACAGCCCGAACATTGTGGTGGTGAGTTTACGCTTCATGATTGGTCCCCCCGTGTTTGCGGTGTATGGCTTGCCCCAGGCCCCTAGTGGGCAAAGGGATACAGCTTCCAATAGGCCTTGATGAGCCGCCAGCGGTTGGCCAGCCCCTCCGGCTCGAAGATAAGGAACAGCATGAGCACCAGGCCGAACACGCCCTCGCGCAGGGCCACCAGCTGGCTGCCAATGTCTGGAAAGATGCCCGTGAGCGAGCGGGTGGAGGCGGTGAGCACCTCGGGCAGAAGCGTCATGAACACCGCGCCCATCACCGAGCCCACAACGCTGCCCAGTCCGCCGATGATGATCATGGCCAGATACGAGATGGACAGGGTGATGTTGAACTGCTCGGCGGAGATGAACATGGTGTAGTGCGCCCACAGCCCGCCCGCCACGCCCGCCAGGAACGACGAGAGCCCGAAGGCCGCGAGCTTGTAGCCGAAGAGGTTCACCCCGGCGATCTCGGCCGAGAGGTAGAAGTCGCGGATGGACACGAAGGCGCGGCCATGGCGCGTGCGCATGACGTTGGTGACGACCATGAGCGCGCAGGCGGCCACGGCCAGCAGCAGGTAGAACATCTTGCGCTCGTTGTCGAAGGCGAAGCCGAAGAGCTGCGGCGGGTCGACCATGAGCCCGCGCGAGCCGCCGGTGACGGACTCCCAGTGCAGGAACACGTATTCGAGGATGAGCTGGGCCGCCAGGGTGGCGATGGCCAGATAGATGCCCTTGAGCCGGAGCGAGGGCACGCCGAAGAACATGCCCACCAATGCCGCCGCGCCGCCGCCCAGCAGCAGGGCCGCCAAAAACGGCACGCCGTGCAGGGTGGCCTGGGCCGCCGCATAGGCCCCAACGCCGATGAACGCGCCGTGGCCCAGGGAAATCTGGCCGCACACGCCCGTGAGCAGGTTGAGCGAAACCGCCCCGATGACCGCGATGCACATGAGGTTCAGCACCGAGACGAGGTAGGAGTCCAGCACAAGCGGGCAGACCAGCAGCAGCGCCACAAACAGGCCCAGGCAGGTGCGCTGGAAGCCGGTTTGGAACACCGCTGCCTCGGCCCGGTAGCTTTCGAAGAACAGTCCGCACTTGCCATGCATGGCTTACACCCGCTCAATCTCTTCGGTGCCGAAGAGTCCGTAAGGCTTGATCATGAGGATGACCACCAGCACCACGAAGGCGGCGACGTCGCGGAAGCCGCCCAGGCCCAGCAGGTCCTTGGCCAGGCCGTCGCACACGTTTTCCAGCACGCCGATGATGAGCCCGCCCAGGGCCGCGCCCAGCAGGCTGTCCAGCCCGCCCAGGATGACCGCCGGGAAGACCTTGAGGCCCAGCACGCCCAGGTGGGAGTTGATGCCGTTGATGTTGCCCAAGATGACCCCGCCCACGGTGGACACCACGCAGGCGATGCACCAGGACAAGGCGAAGATGCCGCGGATGCCGATGCCCATGCTCTGGGCGGCCTGCTGGTCGTGCGCGGTGGCCCGCATGGCTATGCCCATGCGCGAGTATTTGAAGAACAGGGTGAACAGCCCGAAGAGCACGCCCGAGAGCGCGAAGGCCGCAATGTACACCGGGGCCACGGGCAGCCCGGCGATCATCACCGGGGTGCTGGGCAGCACCTCCGGGTACACGCGTATCTGCGTGCCCCAGATGAGCTGCACGATGCTTTTGAGCACCGAGGACAGGCCGATGGTGACCATGATGACGCAGATGTGCGCCTCCCCGATGAGCGGCCGGAGCGCCAGCCGCTCCACCAGCAGTCCCAGCACAACGGAAAAGCCGAGGGTCATGAAAAAGGCCCAGACGAAGGGGATGGACAGCTGCACCGTGAGTCCGAAGCAGACGTACGCGCCCACCATGACCATCTCGCCCTGGGCGAAGTTGACCACCTTGGTGGCCTTGTAGATGACCACGAAGCCCAGGGCCACGAGGCTGTAGATGCCGCCCACCACAAGGCCGTTGATGAAGAGTTGCAGGTAATATTCCACGCGGCTTAGCCCCCCACGGTTTCGATGCGGATATCGCCGCACATCTGGCGCACGCGCCCGTCCTGGTACTGAATCTCCATCTCCAGGTTCAGGGCGCAGGCATCGGTGTACAAGGCCTCGATGAGCGCGCCGTACCGCTCTGAGATGGTGCCCCGGCGCACCTTGCGCGTGCGGGTCAGCTCGCCGTCGTCGGCGTCCAGCTCCTTGTACAGCAGGGCGAACCGGCGGATGCGCGTGGCCTGGGGCAGGGTGGCGTTGATGCGCTCAATCTCCTCCCGCACCAGGGCATACACCTGTTCCTTGGCGGCCAGGTCCTGATAGGTGGTGAAGGTGATCATGCGGCCCTCGGCCCAGTGGCCCACGATGTTCTGGTCGATGCAGACGATGGCGGCGGTGTGCTCGCGCCCCTGGCCCAGCACCACGGCCTCGCGCAGGTAGGGCGAGAACTTCAGCTTGTTCTCCAAAAACTGCGGGGAAAAGCGCGTGCCGTCGGCCAGGTGCATCACGTCCTTCAGGCGGTCGATGACCACAAGCCTGCCGGCGTCGTCGAAGTATCCGGCATCGCCGGAAAGCAGCCAGCCGTCCTGAATGGTCTCGGCGGTGGCTTTCTCGTTCTTGTAGTAGCCCAGGAACACGGCGGGGCTGCGCGACAGGATCTCGCCGGTGTCCGAGAGGCTCACCTCGGTTTCCGGGATGGGCAGGCCCACGGAGTCGAAGTCGATGCCGTCGTCGCGGTGAATGCAGGAGATGCCCGCGATCTCCGTCTGGCCGTAGATCTGCTTCAGGTTCACGCCCAGGGCGTGGAAGAAGCGGATGGTGTCCGGCCCGAGGGCCGCGCCGCCGGTGGAGGCGCTGCGGATGCGCGAGAAGCCCAGCCGGTCGCGCAGGGCGCGGAACAGGCAGAGGTCCGCCAGCTTGTAGCCCAAGGTGGTGAGGAGCCCCGGCGTTTTGCCCGCGAATCGTTCGTCCACGTACTTGAGGCCCAGGGGGAGGAAGAAGTTATAGAGTAGGCGCTTACTCGCCGTTGTTTCCAAAATGTCGCCGCGCACCTTGGCCGAGAGGCCCTCCCACACGCGCGGGGGCGAGAAGATGAGGTGCGGGCCGATTTCGCGGATGTTGGCCTGGACGGTGTCCGGCTCCTCCGGGAAGTTGACGCAGAACCCGAACAGCAGGCTGGAGGCCACGGCCATCATCTGCTCGCCCATCCAGGCCAGCGGCAGGAAGGAGACGAACTCGTCGGTCTGGTGCTTGGGGTCCACCTGGCCCAGGTTGGCGGCCATGGAGAGCAGGTTGCGGTGGGAAAGCACGGCCAGCTTGGGCTTGCCCGTGGTGCCGGAGGTGGTGGCCACCAGCGCCGGGTCCGTGGGCTTCAGCCTGTCCAGCATGGCGGTGAACTCCGCCACGGAGTCCGTCACGGCCTTGCGACCGCGCTCGCACACGGCCTCGAAGGTCAGCAGGTCCTGGGCCTCGTAGCCGCCCAGGCCCTTCTCGTCGTGGTACACGATGTGCTTCAGGTGCGCCAAATCCGGCCGCAGGGTGAGGATCTTGTCCACCTGCTCCTGGTCCTCCGCCACCACCAGCTTAGCCTCGGAAAGCTCGAAGATGTAGCGCACCTCGTCGGCGGAGGAGTCCTGGTACAGCCCAAGGGCCATGCCGCCCAGGGCCTGCACGGCCACCTCGGCGAAGAGCCACTCGGGGCGGTTGTCGCCGATGATGATGACGATGTCGCCCTTGCCCAGGCCCAGCTCGCGCAGGCCGCAGGCGAACTCGGCGCTGATGCCCAGATAGTCGCGCCAGGAGAAGCGCTGCCACACACCCCATTGCTTTTCGCGCAGGGCGGTCTTGCGTGGGCGCTCACTTGCCTGGCGGAGCAGAAGCGCGGGCAGTGTCGTGTCGTATGCTTTGGCCAAGTCTGGTTCCTTTGTGCCTAGCGGCCGATGAAGGTGGCGTCTTCCGTGCCCAGGTAGGCCGCGATGACGTCCTGGTTGGCGCTGATCTCGTCCGGGCGGCCCTGGGCCAGCACGGAGCCGAAGTCGAGCACCACGATCTTGTCGGAGATGTCCATGACCACGCCCATGTCGTGCTCGATGAGCAGCACCGTGGCGCCCCATTCCTCGCAGATGTCGAGGATGTAGCGCGCCATGTCCTCGGTCTCCTCCAGGTTCATGCCCGCCATGGGCTCGTCCAGCAGGATGAGCTTGGGCTCCGCGGCCAGGGCCCGGCCCAGCTCCACGCGCTTCTGCACGCCGTAGGGCAGGTGCCCGGCGGCCTGGTGGCGGTAGGGGGAAAGGCCCAGAAAGTCGATGACGTCCTCCACGCGGCGGCGGTGCGCGGCTTCGTCCGCCACGGCGCGGCCATGGTACAGGATGGACGAGAGCAGGCCGTAGTGGATGAGGTGGTGGCGGCCCACCATGAGGTTGTCCAGCACGGAGAGCCCCTTGAACAGGGCGATGTTTTGGAACGTGCGCGAGAGACCCAGGCCGGTGCGCTTGTGCGCGGGCAGGCGCAGCATGTCCTGGCCGTCCAGGTAAATTTCGCCGCTGTCGGGCGTGTAGCGGCCGCTGATGCAGTTGAGGATGCTGGTTTTGCCCGCGCCGTTGGGGCCGATGAGCGAGACGATGCGGCCCTTCTCCACCGAGAAGCCCACGTCCGTCAGCGCGGCGATGCCCTTGAAGGTCAGGGTGACGCCCTTGACCTCAAGGAGCGGGGTGGTTTTGGTCGCCATCGTCTTTATCTGTGTCATCACTGCCACTCGTGCATGAAGTCCATGGGCCCCATGACCTTGTAGCCGCGCTCCTGCAGGGCCGCGGCGATGGCCGAGGCGTCGCGCGTGTCCACGCGGACCACGACGATGCGCTTGCCGGTGTGGAAGAAGGTGCCCGTGGAGATGATGGACAGGCCCTTGCCCGCGATGATGCCCGCGACCTCGTGCAGCACGCCGGGCCGGTCGTCGGCCTCGAAGGTGATGCGCGAGCCGCCTTCGCGGTGGCCCATCTCCTCCACCAGCACATCAAGCATGACGCTGCGGTTGATGTAGCCGATGAGTTGGCCCTGGTGGTCCACCACGGCCAGGCCCGCCAGGTTCAGCTCGAACATCATGTCCGCCGCCGCCTCGATCTCCGTCTCCGGCGGTATGGTCTTGATGTCCTTGCGGATGATGCGCTCCACGGTGAGCTTGCTCATGAGGTACTTGATCTCGTGCTTGTCCAGGCTGGTCATGATGCTGGGCAGGGAGGCGGAGAGGTCCTCCGGCCGCACGTAGCCAAGGAGCTTGCCCCCATCCACCACAAGCAGCATGCCGAGCTTGCTCTGGTCGAGCAGCTTCTGGGCCTCAAGCACCGGGGTCTTGGGCGTCACGGTGACGAAGTTGCGCAACATCTTCAGGCCGACGTACATCTGCCCTCCTGGGGTTCCTGTGTGTCTCAAGTACTGCTTGCGGACGTACAAAAAACCGTTTCGGCGATGTGAGTCAAGGAGAAAGTGAGTGCTCATTCAGGTAATGTGGACGAACGGTCATTTCCGTAAGGCCAATGGACGGCCCAGCCGCAGGGGCAGGGGACAAGGCCAAGGGATTGCGTGGGTTGCGCGGTGGTTGTGCGCATGCGCGGCGCCCTGGCCTAGCCCGTGCCCCCGCCTGCAAAGACGATTCTTCGCCGCCTAGAAGCTGTTTTGGTGGATTCGTTCCGCCTTGAAGCGGTCGTCCCGCTTTTTCTCCTCCGCCGGGTGGCCGATGGGGATGAACGAGTGGGGGATGACCCCGGCGGGGGTGTTGAACAGCCTGGCGAAGGCCTCCTCGCGGTCATGCATGGGGTGTATGCCCGTCCACACCGCGCCCAGGCCCAGGTCGTGGGCGGCCAGAAGCAGGTTCTGCACCGCGGCGGAGCAGTCCACCACCCAGTAGCCCGCGTATTTTTCCACGCGCGTGTCGCCGCACACCAAGATGCCCAGGGGCGCCTTGGGGGCCATGTGCACGTGGGGGTGCAGCAGGCCCACCTGGGCCAGCAGGGCCTTGTCCGTTACCACCACGAACTGCCAGGGCTGCTGATTGCCGGCGCTGGGAGCGGCCATGGCGGCGGCCAGCAGGGTGTGCACCTGCTCCGGCGTCACGGGCTGGTCCGTGTATTTGCGGATGCTGCGGCGGGTGTGGATGGCGGTGAGGGTGTCCATGAGCGTGCCTCCTTATAGTTGGTAAGATGCGGGGCGGGCGGCCGGGAAGTGCGCCTGCGGGGAGAATATGCATATGTTGTAGTGCAGGGGGCGGGGAAAAGCAAAAAATGTTGCCAGGCCAAAGGCGCGCACGGGGCAAATGCCGCTGTGCGGAATGTGCGCGGTTGACCTTCGCCCCGATGCCGAGTACTTATTCATCGTTCCCAACCACTGGGCGCAGAACACATTTTGTGAGGAATCATGCGTAAACCGTCCATCGGACTGAGCCTGGAAGGCCTGCCGTCCATCGGCCTCGTGGCCTTCGCCACCCTTGTCTTCGCGGCCATGGGCTGGTGGCTTCTGGCCCTCCTGCTGCTCATCGTCACCTGCTTTGTCGTCAATTTCTTCCGCGATCCAGAGCGCGTGGCCCCGGAGGATGTGGACGCCGTGGTGTCCCCCGCCGATGGCCGGGTCATCAAGGTGGACTTTGCGCCGGATCCCATCACCGGTCAGGTGCGCCAGGTGGTGTGCATCTTCATGAACGTCTTCGACGTGCACGTGAACCGCGCCCCGGTGGAGGGCAGCGTGGAGCTCATCCGCTACATCCCGGGCAAGTTCTTCAACGCCAGCCTGGATAAGGCCAGCACCGACAACGAGCGCAACATCGTGGTCATGGGCCGCGGGGCCGACCGCTTCACCATGGTGCAGATCGCGGGGCTCATCGCGCGGCGCATCGTGTGCTGGGCCGAGCCCGGAGACATCCTGCGCCGGGGCGAGCGCTTCGGTCTGATCAAGTTCGGGTCCAGGGTTGACCTCTACCTGCCGGATGGCTATGCTGTTAAGGTCTACGCGGGGGAAACCGTCCGCGCGGGCGAGACGGCGCTTGCCGTCCGCAAATAGCACTCAATAAATACGGCGCCCACACGGCGCAGAGGTCTCAGGTCACTATGGTCAAGGAAAAAGCATTGCCCCGTCACAAGGGCGTGTACATCCTTCCGAATCTGTTCACCACCGCAAGCCTGTTTTTGGGCTTCATGGGCATGATTTGGGCCATTGAGGGCCGCTACGAGTACAGCGCCTTGTGCATCCTGGGAAGTTGTCTTTTCGACGGCCTGGACGGCAAGGTGGCCCGGCTCACCAACACCACCAGCGAGTTCGGGGTGCAGTTCGACTCCTTGGCCGACCTCGTGGCCTTCGGCGCCACCCCGGCCCTGACCGTCTACCTCTGGCAGCTCCACAGCTACGGAACCCTGGGCCTCATGGCCTCCTTCCTGCTCATCGCCTGCGGGGCGCTCCGCCTTGCGCGGTTCAACGTGCAGTCCGCGGTTACGAGCAAGAAGTTCTTCGTGGGCCTGCCCATCCCGGCCCAGGCCAGCACCCTGGCCACGCTCATCCTCTTCGCCCCGCATCTGCCCGAGTCCTGGGCGGCGGACGTGCTTCCCATGGCCTGCCTCGTGCTGGTCTACGTGCTCTCCTTCCTCATGGTCAGCACCATGCGCTACGCCTCGTTCAAGGAGTATGGGTTCATCAAGGCCCACCCCTTCAGCTCCATGGTTACGGTCATCCTGCTGTTTGTTCTTGTGGCCTCCCGCCCCAAGATGCTCGGCTTCGTCTTCTTCCTCGGCTACATCATCTCCGGTCCCATCTACACCATGTTCATTCTTTCCCCGCGCGGGTCCAAGCTCCTACGAGAGTCCCAAAAGGAACCCTCGTAGGCCACGCCTCTCCCCTTCTTTTTCCACGGCTTACATGTGCTTCCTTTTGGGACCACCCTGACATGCGGGTGTTCGCCCGCTGACGTGTTGTGCCGTTCTTGCCAGTCCACCATGAACCAGATACGCTACGAAGCGACGTGAGGAGGATACGTCATGTCGGACAGACTCTACATTTTCGATACCACCTTGCGCGACGGGGAGCAGTCTCCCGGCGCCACCATGAACCTTGAGGAAAAGGTCCGCCTTGCCCGGCAGTTGGAAACCCTCGGGGTCGACATCATCGAGGCCGGGTTTCCCGCCGCCAGCCAGGGTGACTTCGAGGCCGTGCAGGCCATCGCCCGCGCGGTGAAGGATGTGCGCGTGGCCGCCCTGTGCCGCGCCCTGCCCAGGGACATCGACCGGGGCTGGGAGGCCATCAAGGACGCCGCGCACCCGCGCATCCACACCTTCCTGGCCACCAGCGAAATCCACATGACGCACAAGCTGCGCAAATCGCGCGAGGAAGTGCTCGTCATGGCCGAGGCGGCCGTGCGCCACGCCGCCAGCCTGTGCCCGGACGTGGAGTTCAGCGCGGAGGACGCCTCCCGCTCCGACTGGGAGTTCCTGGCCACGGTCTGTGAGGTCGTCATCCGCGCCGGGGCCAAAACGGTCAACATCCCCGACACCGTGGGCTACGCACAGCCCTTCGAGTTCGGCGAGCTCATCGCCTACCTCTTGAAGACCGTGCCCAACGCTGGCGAGGCCGTGTTCAGCGTGCACTGCCACAACGACCTGGGCCTGGCCGTGGCCAACAGTCTCTCGGCCATCCGCGCCGGGGCCAGGCAGGCGGAGGTCACCCTCTGCGGCATCGGCGAGCGCGCGGGCAACGCCTCCCTTGAGGAACTCGTCATGGCCCTGCACACCCGCCACGAGCTGTACCAGATCGACTGCGGGGTGAAGACCAGACAGCTGTACCCCTCCTGCCGCCGCCTCTCGCAGATCATCGGCCAGCCCATCGCGCCGTACAAGGCCATCGTGGGCCCAAACGCCTTTGCGCACGAGTCCGGCATCCACCAGGACGGCATGCTCAAGAACCCGCTCACCTACGAGATCATGACCCCCGAGTCCGTCGGCCGCACCGGCACGGACATGGTCATCGGCAAGCACTCCGGCAGCCACGCCATCAAGGCCAAGCTCACGGAGATGGGCTACGCCCTGGACGACCAGCAGCTCGCCACGGTATTCGCCGCGGTGAAGGAGCTGGCGGACAAGAAGGAGCGCATCTTCGACGAGGACGTGGAAGCCCTTGTGCTGGAGATGGTGTACCGCCGCCGCGACAAGTACCGTTTGAAGGATATGACCGTGTTCTCCGGCACGGGCGGGGTTCCGCCCCATGCGGCCCTGGTGCTCGACATCATGGACGGCGAGGCCGTGCTGGAGGAGAAGCGCCACTCGGCCTTTGGCGAGGGCCCCATCGACGCGCTGTTCAAATGCATCGCCGACATCACCGGCATTCACCCCCGCCTGGACCGCTACCAGGTCAACGCCATCACCGGCGGCACCGATGCCCAGGGCACAGTGACCGTGCGCATAGAAGACAAGGGCAAGAAATCCGTGGGTCGCGGCACCAACGAGGACATCCTTGTGGCCAGCGCCATGGCTTTTATCAACGCACTTAATAGGTTGGAGAAAATGAGGGAGGAGAAAGAGGAATGTCCCACACTGTAGCCGAAAAAATTCTGCAGGCCCACACGGACGAGGAAATCACCGGGGCCGGGCAGATCGTCAATTGCCGGGTGTCCCTGGTGCTCGCCAACGACATCACCGCCCCGCTGGCCATCAAGTCCTTCAAGGGCATGGCCGCCAGCAAGGTGTTCGATAAGGACAAGGTGGCGCTGGTGTGCGACCACTTCACCCCCAACAAGGACATCGACAGCGCCGAGCAGGTGAAGGGTGTGCGCGAGTTTGCCCGCGAGATGGGCATTACCCACTACTACGAGGGCGGCAACGTGGGCGTGGAGCACGCGCTCCTGCCGGAGCTGGGCCTTGTGGGCCCGCGCGACATCGTCGTTGGCGCGGACAGCCACACCTGCACCTACGGCGGCCTGGGCGCCTTCGCCACGGGCATGGGCTCCACAGACATCGCCGGGGCCATGGCCCTGGGCGAAACCTGGTTCAAGGTTCCGCCCACCATCCGCGTGGAATACACGGGCACGCTTGAGCCCTTCGTGGGCGCCAAGGACCTCATCCTGCACCTCATCGGACGCATCGGCGTTTCCGGCGCGCTGTACCGCGCGCTGGAGTTCTGCGGTCCGGTCATCGACGGCCTGTCCATCGAGGGCCGCATGACCATGGCCAACATGGCCATTGAGGCGGGCGGCAAGGTTGGCCTGTTCCCGGCGGACGAGAAGACCCTGGCCTACTGCGCAGCCGCTGGCCGCCACGGCGACAAGCCGCTGAAGGCCGACCCCGGCGCCGTGTACGAGCAGGACATCTCCCTCTCCGTCAGCGGCATGCCGCCCCAGGTGGCCTGCCCGCACCTGCCCGAGAACGTGCGCCCCGTGGACGAGCTGGGCGACCTCCGCCTCGACCAGGTGGTCATCGGCTCCTGCACCAACGGCCGCATCGAGGACATGCGCGAGGCCGCCGCCATTCTGAAGGGCCGCAAGGCCGACAAGAACGTGCGGCTCATCGTGCTGCCCGCCACCCCGCGCATTTGGCGGCAAGCCATGGACGAGGGCCTGTTCGACATCTTCATGGACGCCGGCGCCGTTGTGGGCCCGCCCACCTGCGGACCCTGCCTGGGCGGCCACATGGGCATCCTGGCCGGTGGCGAGCGCTGCCTGGCCACCACCAACCGCAACTTCCGCGGCCGCATGGGCAGCCTGCAGAGCGAAGTGTATCTGTCCAGCCCGGCAGTGGCCGCCGCCAGCGCCGTGGCCGGGGTGATCTTCAATCCGGCCAAGCTGTAGGCTGGCCAGGGCGGAAAACGTACACGGCGGCACAGCGCCGACGACAATCAAGCGAACAACGCCGGGGCGCTGCTCCGGCGACCTTGAAGGAGAGACACATATGCTGGTGAACGGCAACGCGCACAAGGTCGGGGCGCACATCGACACCGACGCCATCATCCCGGCGCGGTTCCTGGTGACCACGGACGCCGAGGTGCTGGGAGCGAACTGCATGGAAGGCCTGACCCCCGGCTGGGTGGGCCGCGTGAAAAAGAACGACATCCTCGTGGCCGAGGAAAACTTCGGCTGCGGCTCCTCGCGCGAGCATGCCCCCATCGCCATCCTCGGCGCGGGCATTCCCGTGGTGGTGGCCAAAAGCTTCGCCCGCATCTTCTACCGCAACGGGTTCAACATGGGCCTGGTGCTGCTGGAAGTGGGCGACGACATCGAAAAGCTGCGCGACGGCGACGAGCTTGAGGTGGACACCGACGCCGGGCGCATCCGCAACAAGACCACCGGCGTGGAGATCATCTGCGCCAAGGTGCCGCCCTTCATGCAGGAGCTGCTCGACGCGGGCGGACTGGTTCCGTACGTGAAAAAACGCCTTGCGGACATGCGGTAAGGGGGCGGCGAAAATGAAGATATGCGTCATGCCCGGAGACGGCATCGGCAAGGAAATCGTCGCCCAGGCCCTGCGGGTGCTGGATAAGGTCGGGGCCAAGTTCGGCAAGAGCTTCGAGACCGAGGAAGCCCTCATCGGCGGCGTGGCCATCGACGCCACCGGCGGCCCCCTGCCGGAGGAGACCGTGCGCCTGTGCAAGGCCGCCGATGCCGTGCTGCTGGGCGCGGTGGGCGGCCCCAAGTGGGACACCATCGACCCGGCCATCCGCCCGGAGCGCGGCCTGCTCGGCATCCGCAAGGAGTTGGGGCTGTTCGCCAATTTGCGCCCCGCCAGCCTGTTCCCGGAGCTCAAGCACGCCTGCTACCTGCGGCCGGACATCGTTGCCAAGGGCATCGACCTGCTGGTGGTGCGCGAGCTGACCGGCGGCGCGTACTTCGGCACGCCCAAGGGCGTGGAGGTGCGCGGCGGCGAGCGTGTGGGCTTTAACAACATGATCTACAGCGAGCATGAGATCCGGCGCATCGCCAAGGTCGGGTTCGAGGCCGCGCGCAAGCGCCGCAAGCAGCTGTGCAGCGTGGACAAGGCCAACGTGCTGGATGTCTCCCGCCTGTGGCGTGAGGTGGTCATCGAGGTTTCGAAGGACTACCCGGACGTGGCGCTTTCCCACATGTACGTGGATAATGCCGCCATGCAGCTGGTGCGCGACCCGTCGCAGTTCGACGTCATCGTCACCGAGAACCTCTTCGGCGACATCCTGTCCGACGAGGCCTCGGTCATCACCGGCTCCATCGGCATGCTGCCCTCGGCCTCCCTGGGCGCGGGCAATCCCGGCCTGTTCGAGCCCATCCACGGCTCCGCCCCGGACATCGCCGGGCAGAACAAGGCCAACCCGCTGGCCACCATCCTCTCCGTGGCCATGCTGCTGCGCTACACCAGCGACGACATGGCCGCCGAGGCCGCCTGCATCGAGGCCGCCGTGCAGAAGACCCTGCAGCAGGGCTACCGCACCGGCGACATCCGCGAGGAAGGCTGCAAGCTTCTGGGCTGCGTGGAGATGGCGGACGCCGTGCTGGCGAACATCTAGCGGACTATTGGAATGAGACGACGCGGGGGGCCGGGATTCCGGCTCCCCGTTTTTTTTACCAGGCGAAGGGCGGCTGTTCCCGGAACTCGAAAAGATACGGGAAGGGCGGCGGGCCGATGGGTTCGGCGGCCTCTACCGCCACGCGGAACTTTGGGTTCACCACCTTGAGCGACATGCCCTCGCCTTGGGCCACGGCCTTCAGCGCCTGCTCCCCGGCGGGGTCCATGGGCTCCAGCCTGCCGTAAATTTCCAGCCAACCGTTGGTATCGGAACGCTTGGTGTCGAAACGCTCCAGCCCCTGCGCCAGGAAACCCAGCTGCATGCTGTCCGCCAGGCAGCAGACCACCGCCGTGCGGGTGAGCACGCCCAGGCCGAGCTTTTTGAGCGCCGGTTCCTCCGAGAGCTGCACCCGCATGGCGAAGCGACTGGGGTAGTCCGTGCGGCCCTTGTCCAGCATGATGTACAGCTCGGCGAGGTTCAGCCGCGTGTACTCCGCGCCGTTTTTGGTCACCAGGGGCGCAGCGGCGGGCTCGGCCTCGCCCGTGGGCTGGAACAGGGCCTGCGTCTCGTCCGGGGCGCTGAACACCCCGGGGAAAGGCGCTGTGGCGGCCTGCTCCCAGGCGTAGGCGGCCAGGCACAGGAAGCCCAGCACCGCGGCCTGGCGCACCAGCCGAGCGATGGTGGTCCTGCCGGGCCTGGGCCGCAGCAGCGGAACCAACCCCACGAGGCCCAGCAGCACGCCGCTGGCCAGGGTCAGCGTGCTGAACCGGGGGTTGAGGAAATACCAGTAGTGCGGCGACTGGGCCAGGGCCGCCAGCAGGCCGCCCAGGCACAGCAGGGTCAGCCCGTCCACGATGTCCTGCAGGCGGCTCGGCAACTCGCGCAGCCCGCTTGTGATTTCGCGCAGTCGCTTCAAAAAGCTCATGCCAGCCCCCAGTACATGCCAAGACTCACGGCCATGATGAAGATCATCACCGCCGGAACCACGATGACCGCCAGGGCCACGCGGCGCTGGAACACCCCCAGGAAGGCCGGGATGAGCTTGAGGTCGAGCATGGGGCCCAGGGCCAGGAAGGCCAGCAGGGCCGGGCGCGGGAACATGGACAGGCTGGCGGCCACGAAGGCGTCGGCCTCGGAGCAGACGGAGAGCACCACCGCAAGCAGCATCATGGCGGCCACGGCCAGCACCGGGTTGCCGGAGACCAGCCCAAGCACGCCCTGCGGCATAAAGACCTTGAACAGCCCAGCGGCGCAAGCGCCCAGGATGAGGAAGCGGCCCATGTCCAGAAATTCGTGGGCCGTGTGGCGCAGCACCTCCGCAAGGCGCGCGTGCAGGGAAGGGGGGCTTCCCTCGTGGGCGTGCTGCCCGCCGCAACCACAGCCGGAGTTGCAGCCACAGCCGCCTCCACCGCTCATGGGGAAGGAGGGAGCCAGGTTCAGACTGGGCCGCAGCAGCTCCGGCGGCTTCACCCCGCCCAGCACCCAGCCCAGGGTGGCGGCGGGCAGCAGCACCATGCCGATGCGCAGCAGCACCACGGAGAGATCGCCCTGGAAGGCCACGTAGGTGGAGGCGATGGAGATGGGGTTGACCACCGGCGCGGCGAGCATGAAGGGAATGGCGGCCCCGGCGGGCACGCCCTTGCGCAGCAGCTTGCGCGCCACGGGCACTATGCCGCACTCGCAGGTGGGCAGCAGCAGCCCGGCGAACAGCCCCAGGCAGATCTGCACAGGCAGGCTGCGCTGGCCGATCCGTTGCAGCGCTGCGTCGCCCACGAACACCGCCAGGATGGACGCCAAAAGCGAGCCGAGCAGCAGGAAGGGCGCGGCCTCCACCACAATGGAGGTGACGATGGCGGCGAAGGTGGCGAGGGCGCTTTGGTCCATGGACGTCCTTTGGGGCCGGGAGAAGGCTTCAGCGCCGTTGCGCGCTTGACAGGAGTGCAACTCTGTTGCATTGCCTGTGCAACACTGTTGCACGTCGAGACGTTTAGCCGAAACAAGGAGCGCCCGCAATGCGAAAAAGTCTGTTGACCCTGCCTGCCCTCATCACCGTTCTCATCGCCCTTCTTGCCATTGGCTTCGCCCAGGCCGCCCAGGCCGCGCCCCTGCAGGTCGCCGTCGGCGTTGCCCCGGTCAAATATTTCGCCCAGCGCGTTGGTGGCAATCTGGTGCAGGCCACGGTGCTGGTGCCCGCCGGGGCGGACGCGCACACTTACGAACCCAAGCCCTCGCAAATGCGCGCCGTGGCCGGGGCGGCCCTGTACCTCTCCGTGGGGCTGGAGTTCGAGGAAGCCTGGCTTGGCCGCATCAAGGCCGCCAACCCCAAGCTTGTTGTGGTGCGCACGGACCAGGGCCTCTCGCGCCTGCCCATGCCCGAAGGCCATAACGACCATGGCCATGGCGACCACGTCCAAGCCGCGAAGGGCAAGGACAAGCATGGCCACAAGGATATGCACGACGCCAAACATGAGCCCGGCCACGACGACGAGAGCGACCCGCACGTCTGGGTGGCCCCGTCCCAGGCGCGGCACATCGCCGCCAGCATCGCCGCTGCCTTTTCCAAGGCCGACGCGGCCCACGCCAGCGTCTACGCCGCCAACCTCGCCGCCTTCCTGCGCGAGGTGGACGCCCTGGACGCGCAGCTGCGCGCCACCTTCAGCGCCCTGCCGACCAGCCAGCGCGGGTTCCTGGTGTTCCACCCGGCCTGGGGCTACCTGGCCAAAGACTACGGTCTGACCCAGCACGCCATCGAATTCGAGGGCAAGGAGCCCTCGCCCAAGCGTCTCGGGGCCATCATCACCGAGGCCAAGGCCAAGGGCTTCAAGGTCATTTTTATACAGCCCCAGGCCTCCCGGCGCACGGCGGAAACCATCGCCAAGGCCATCGGCGCGCGGCTTGTGGTGGCCGACCCCCTGGCCGAGGACTGGCTGGCGAACCTGCGCGGCGTTGCCGAGAGCTTCCGCAACGCCTTGAAGTAGGAAGCACCGGGGGTATGGGATGAGGAGGTCGGCATGAACGCGAAGGAACAGTTGCAGCACTGCGGACTGGCGCCCACGGCCAACAGGGTGCGCGTGGTGGAGGCGCTGGCCCAGGCCGTCGGCCCCCGCACCCCGCTGGATCTTTTGGAGCACCTTGCCCAGCGCATGAACAGGGTGACGTTGTACCGCATTCTGGACCTGCTGGTGGAGCACGGCGTGGCCACGCGGCACAACGCCGGGGAGCGCGCCTTTCGGTATTGCCTGGCCAGCGGGCCGCTCGGGCACGCGCACTTCCACTGCACCCGCTGCGGCCAAACCCAATGCCTGGAGTCCCAGGCGCTGGAGCTGGACCTCCGCTCGCTGTGCGCCAAGCTGCCCATGCGCGTGGAGGGTGCGGAGTTCCACCTCTCCGGCCTGTGCCAGGGCTGCCTCATCGCCTAGGCCCCCATCTCGTTACAGCTACGAAATGAGCCGCCAAGAGAAAAAGCCCGGCCCGGCGCGAACGTTCGCACCGGGCCGGGCCTTCTTGTGGGCTCGAATCCGCCTACACCTTCACCTGGTACCCCAGGTCCACCAAATCGGCGCGGATGCCGCCCCGGATGCCGAAGTTTTCGCGCGGCTGTTCGATGATGCGGAGGAACACGTCGCCGCGCGGCACGCCCTGGGCTTCCAGCGTGTCCACAATGGCGGCGTACAGCGCGCTTTTGGTCTCCGGCGTGCGCCCGGCAAACAGCGCTATCTCCACCAGCGTGTAGGCGTCGCCCTTGCCCTCGGGCAGCAGCCATTCGTCGGGGCCATGCACGCACAGGCGCAGGTTGCGGTCGTGCGGCGGCAGCTTCAGCGTGGCGGCTATGGCCGTCTGCACGGCCTCCATCAGGCTCTGCTTTTGCGCCGGGGTGCGGCCTTCCAGAATGCTCACCAGGGTGACGGGCATGGGTTGTTCCTCTCCTCGGGTTACAGAACCGGCTGCCCGGTGGGCGGCACGGCCTTTTCCAGCAGCCCGGCCACCTGCAGCATGCGCGCCTCGTCAAAGGCCCTGCCGGTGAGTTGCAGGCCGACGGGCATGCCCGTATCGCGCCCAAGGCCCACGGGCAGGCTCATGCCCGGCAGGCCCGCCAGGTTGGTGCTGATGGTGAAGATGTCCATGAGATACATCTGCAAGGGGTCGTCGGTCATCTCGCCCACGCGGAAGGCCGTGGTGGGGCACACCGGCCCGGCGATGAGGTCGCATTGGCCGAGGGCGGCCTCGAAGTCCTGGCGGATGAGCCTGCGGACCTGGGCGGCCTTGCGGTAATAGGCGTCGTAGTAGCCGGAGCTCAGCACGTAGGTTCCCAGGATGATGCGGCGCTGCACCTCCTCGCCAAAGCCTTGGGTGCGGCTCTTCACGTACATGTCGATGAGGTTTTCGGCGCTCTTGTCGCGGTGGCCGTAGCGCACGCCGTCGAAGCGCGCAAGGTTGGAGCTCGCCTCGGCCACGGCGATGATGTAATACGTAGCGATGGCGTATTCCGAGAGCTTGAGGCGCAGGGGCACGGTCTTGGCGCCCATGTCCTCGGCGGTTCTGATGGCCGTGGTGCAGGCCTCGGCCACCTCGGAGGAGAGGCCCTTGTTCCAGTACTCCTCGGGCAGGCCGATGGTGAGCCCCTTGAGGTCCTGGCGCTCTGCAAGGGCGGCCACGTAGTCCGGCACGGGCGTGTCCACGGAGGTGGAGTCGCGCTCGTCGTGCCCGGCGATGACGTTCAGGATGCGGGCGGTGTCTTCCACCGTGCGCGTCATGGGGCCGATCTGGTCCAGGGAGGAGCCGTAGGCCACCATGCCGAAGCGCGAAACGCGGCCATAGGTGGGCTTGATGCCCACGATGCCGCAGAAGCTGGCGGGCAGGCGGATGGACCCGCCGGTATCCGTGCCGAGGGCGCCGTAGCACTGCCCGGCCGCCACGGTGGCGCCGGAGCCGCCGCTGGAGCCGCCGGGAACTCGGGAGGTGTCCCAGGGGTTGCGTGTGGCGTAGTAGGCGGAGTTCTCCGTGGTGGAGCCCATGGCGAACTCGTCCATGTTGGCCTTGCCGATGAGGATGGCCCCGGCCTCCTTGAGGCGCGCCACGGAGGTCGCGTCGTACACGGGCTTGAAGCCCTCGAGAATTTTGGAGCCGCAGGTGGTGGGCACGCCCTTGGTGGCCAGCACGTCCTTGATGGCCAGCGGCACGCCCCACAGCGGGCGGGCGGGGTCCGGTCCGGCGGCGTCCAGGGCCTTGGCCTGGGCCAGGGCTTCCTCGCCCTGCACGGAAAGCAGGGCCTGCACGGTGGGCTCGGTGGCCTGGATGCGGTCCAGGGCGGCCTGGGTGACTTCCTGGGCGCTCACGGTCTTGTCCGCGAGCTTGGCGCGAACCTCGGTCAGGGTCAGTTTGGTCAGGTCGGACATGATGTGCGTTCCGTTCGTTGAGCTGTTGAAGTGCGGGGAAAAACGCTGCGCTGCTGAATAATGCGCGGCTAGAGTATGCGCAGCTATACTATCCGGGGGACGACAAAGAAGGAGCCGTCGGTTTCCGGCGCGTTCTTCAGAATGTCCGCGCGGGTGTAGTCCTTGCGCACCACGTCGTCGCGCAGCACAGTGGTGTGGTCCACCGGCGTGTACATGGGCTCCACCTCGGCGGTGTCGAGCTCGCCCAGCTTGTCCATGTAGCCCAGGATGCCGTCCAGCTGTGCGGCGTACTGGTCGATTTTCTCCGGCGAAAGGTCCAGGCGGGAGAGCTTGGCCACCTTGGCCACTTCCTCAGGGCTGATCTTCATGCGTATGCTCCTTGGCGGACGCCCATTCGGGCGGGATGTTACTGGCTTTCCTTGGCCTTGCGGATGTTGTG